>JBKJLU010000253.1:0-12189 GCA_046596815.1 Acidimicrobiales bacterium
CTGGACGGGTGCTTCGTGGACGGGTGCTTCGTGGACCGGGGCTAGCTGGACGGGTGCTTCGTGGACCGGTGCGTCGTGGACCGGCGCGTCGTGGACCGGTGCGTCGTGGACAGGCGCCAGCTGGACGGGCGCCTCGTGGACGGGCAGCGCCTGGAGCGGCGCCTCCTGGACGGGCGCCAGCTGGACGGGGGCCTCGTGGACGGGCGCCAGCTGGACCGGTGCTTCGTGGACGACCAGCCTCTACGACGAGTTCTTGACTGCCTTCTGGGGCAACAAGACCAGGGCCGGAGGCAAGAAGCTGCCGGGTGAGCAGGCCGAGGTGGTCGGTTCCATTAGCCTCGGTATCGCCTGAGAATCTCCGTGCCGCCCCGTCTCCGCCTCCTCGTCGGGTTCGTCCTCGGTAGCGGACTGATTGCGATAGCGACCTTCGCGCCCAGGGCCCTGTCGCAGGCGTCGCCGGCGCCGTGGCGGATCGTCGTCTGCGTCGCCGCCTTCGCCATCGGCGACATCGCGCTGTTGCACATGCGCTTCGGCACCCACCGCTACTCCTTCACCTGGGGCGAGTTGGCGGTGGTGCTCGGGTTGGTCTTGCTGCCGATCGAGTGGTTGGTGTTGGTGGCCCCGATGGCAGTCGCGCCCGCCCACCTCCTGGCGCGGCGGGCGGCGGTCAAGGTCGGCTTCAACACGATGTCGTATGCCACGGGCGTGACCATCGCCTACGGCGTCATCGCCGTCAGCGGATCGGCGCTCGAGGGGCAACTGATCGAGCCGATGGCCTGGCTCCGCCTGCTGGCGGCGACGTCGGCCTACTTCCTGTGGAACGGCCTCACGGTTGCTGGGGCCGTGGCCCTCTCCCAACAGGTGAGCCTGGGCACGGTCATTTTCAAGGGCCTCCCCTTGAAGGCGCTCGTCCTGGTCGGCAACACGGTCGCCGGAACGTTGCTCGTCGTCATGGCCGAGCTCGGACCCATGACCCTGGTGCTCGTTCCCATGTTGTTGGGGGTGTTGTACCTCGTCTATCAGAGCTACCTGCGGGCCATGCAGGAACGCGACACCTGGCAGGTGCTGCAGGCGACCTCTCGAGAGCTCCTCCGCACCGAGCGCTCCGAGGTCGCCGACGTGGTCCTCGATCGCACGGGCACCCTGTTGAACGCCGACTTCGTGGAGTTGCTGTTGGTGGATCCGACGAAGACGACCGACCTCGCCACCATCTTCCGCCGGACGACCAACGGCGAACGGGTGCATCTCGAAGGCTCGGTCGAAGATCTCGGCGGATCGTTCTGGGGTCGGGCCGCGTGCGAGCTCGAGCCGTTCGAGCTCAACCGTGACGACGCCGCTTCGCCGCAGCAACGCGACCTCGACGAGCACGGGGTGCACTTCTGTTTCGTCGCCCCGCTGCTCGTGCAGGACCAATGCCTCGGCACCTTGCGCATCGGCTTCGCAGGACGGGTGAAGCTCAATGGACGCGATCGCCAGGTGTTCACCACCTTCGCCAATCATGTCGCCGGCGCAATCCACAACACCCGGCTCTTCGGCGAGGTCAGGACGCAGGCGCTGCACGATCCGCTCACGGGTCTACCAAACCGTGCGCTCCTCGCCGACCGCCTCGAGCACGCCCAGGCCCGAGCGGCGCGTGATGGCGGGCGGGTGGCCGTGCTCTTCCTCGACCTCGATCGCTTCAAGGTCATCAACGACTCCCTCGGCCATCACGTGGGTGACGAGTTGTTGGTCGGCGTGGCCAACCGGCTCACCTCCAACCTGCGTCCCGGCGACACCGCGGGACGCTTCGGTGGCGACGAGTTCATCGTGGTGTGCGACAACGTGGCCGACGAGGCCGAGGCGTTGCGACTGGCCGAGCGCCTCGTCGACAGCCTGCATGAACCATTCACCGTCGCCGATCATCACGAGCCCGTCTTCCTGGGGGCGAGCGTGGGCGTCGCCCTCGCCAATGACGACGCCGATGATCCGGTCACGCTGATCCGCGATGCCGACGCCGCCATGTACCAGGCCAAGGAGCGGGGCCGGTCTCGGGTCGAGGTCTTCGACTCCGACATGCGCGAGCGGGCCGTCGCCCGGCTGGAGACCGAGAGCGACCTCCGTCGCGCCATCGAACGTGACGAGCTCCGTCTGGCGTACCAGCCGTTCGTCGACGTGGCCACCCAACGAGTCATCGGAGCCGAGGCCCTGGTGCGGTGGGATCATCCCCGCCGCGGCGAGGTCGCTCCCGGTGAGTTCATCGGTCTGGCCGAGGAGACCGGCCTCATCCGACCCCTCGGTCGCTGGGTCATGCACGAGGCCTTCGCCCAGCTCGCCCGTTGGACTCGGGCCGAGGGATGGCCGGCCGACTTCACCCTCTCGGTCAACCTGTCGGCTCATCAACTCGGCGATCCTGACCTTCTCGACGACGTCACCGAGGCGCTGGCGGCCACTGGGGTCGACCCCGCGCTGATCTGCCTGGAGATCACCGAGAGCGCCCTCGTCGACGACATCGAGGCCGGCCTCGAGACGCTGCACCGCCTGCGGGCCATCGGCGTGCACCTCAGCCTCGACGACTTCGGGACGGGCTACTCGTCGTTCAGCTACCTCCACCGCCTGCCGGTCAACGTGTTGAAGATCGACCGCTCGTTCGTGTCGAGACTCGGCCAGGAGGCTCGGGATCGGGCCGTTGTCGCCGGCATGATCGAGTTGTCGCACGCTCTTGGTCTGCGGGTCGTCGCCGAGGGCGTCGAAACGCCGGGCCAACTCTCAGAACTCGGTGACCTGTCGTGCGACGTGGCCCAGGGGTACTACTTCTCGGCCCCCGATGCCCCCGGGCTCATCCTCCAGGCCGTGCGGGTCCCCTCGATCGACGTTCCCGCCATCGGCTGAGGGAGACAACCGGGCCGTAGGCTCGACCCATGGGTTTCACGCCTCCGCCGTATCCCTACGACCGGCTCGACCCGATGAAGGCGAAGGCTGCGGCCCTCGACGGCGGCCTTGTCGACCTGTCGATCGGCACACCGAACGACCCGCCACCGCCCTTCGTCATCGAGGCGCTCGCCACCTCGGGAAGCGAACGCGGGTACCCCGCCTCGATCGGCACCGCAGCCTTCCGAGAGGCGGCGTCGTCGTGGATGGAACGGCGCCTCGGCGTGACCGTTCCGGCGGGCGACCTCGCCGCCTGCATCGGCACCAAGGAGTTCGTCGCCAGCCTCCCGCAATACCTGCGCCTCCGCACGCCCGAGCGCGACACGGTGCTCTATCCGTCCATCTCTTATCCCACCTACGAGATGGGGGCGATCCTCGCCGGGTGCCGCGCCGTGGCCGTGCCCGTGGATGAGGCATGGCGTCTCGACCTGTCCGCCATCTCCGAAGATGACGCGGCGCGTGCCCTCGTCCTCTGGGTGAACACGCCGGGCAATCCCGCCGGCCAGATCGATGATCTCGAAGCCGCGGCGACGTGGGGGCGGGCCCGTGGCGTCCCGGTGTTCAGTGACGAGTGCTATGTGGAGTTCACCTGGACGGGCGCGCCCTCGTCCATCCTTCAGAACGGGAGTGAGGGCGTGGTGGCCGTGCACTCATTGTCGAAGCGGTCGAACCTGGCGGGCGCGCGCGCCGGCTTCTACGCCGGCGATCCCGACCTGGTCGACTACCTCCGCGAAGTGCGCAAGCACGCAGGCTTCATGGTTCCGGGGCCGGTGCAGGCGGCGGCGGTGGCCGCATGGAACGACGACGAGCACGTGGCCACCCAACGCGACCGGTATCTCGAGCGCCTCGAGTTCTTCGCCGACGTCCTGCGCGGGGCCGGCGCCGAGGTGCGCCTTCCCGACGGAGCGTTCTACCTGTGGGTGCCCGCACCCGGCGGGGACGCCTGGGACTTCGCCGAGCGCCTGGCCGTCGACGGCGGCGTCCTGGTCACGCCCGGCGACACCTTCGGCCCGCAGGGCGCCGGCCACGTGCGCGTCGCCATGGTGCAGACGATGGAGCGCCTCGAACTCGTGGCGCGCCGCCTCTCCTGATCAGGGAGCGAGGCGGCGCCAGACCGACCAGGTGCCCCAGCCGGCATCGGAGCCGAGACCCTCCCACGCGCCCGGCAACGCCTCCTCGACGGTTTCGGCGGCGAGGTGGATCGGGGTCTGGTCGCCGGCGGTGTTCACCCACACGACGACCCCGCCGGGCGCCAGAAGGCGGTCGATCTCGGTGGGAAACAAGAAGGCGTTGACGAGCACGGCGGCGTCGATGCTGCCGGTGCGCAGCGGCGCGTCGCCGGCGTCGGCCCGGACGCGCAGACCCCGACCTCTCCTCACCATCTCGAAGGAGAGGTCGACGGCCACGACGAGTTCATGGCGGGCCATCAAGAAGTCGGTGTTGGCGCCGTCGCCCGATCCGATCTCGAGACACATTCCTCCCGGGACGATGCCGCCCCTCTCGTAGGCGTCGGTCAGGGGTGCGGTGCGCTGGGGGTCGTCAAGGTGGGTGTGCCACTCGGGCGCCAACCCGTCGAAGAGATCGACGACCTTCACGCGGCGCTCCCGTGTCCATCCGCCGGGTTCGAGGGCGATCTGGCGGGTGACGGCCCGCATGGGGTGGTGGGCGATCTCGGGATGATCGGGACGGGGCGGGTTCTCGGCGATGGCCCGATCCAGGTGACGCAACACGGAAATGACGGTACCGCCGTTGCTTAGGATCCGCCCATGGACGACCTGCAGCGATCGATCGAACAGCTCTGGGAGACGAGGGCGGAACTGCCCGCAGATGATGCCGAGGCGCGGGCCATCGTGGTCGAGGCTGTCGGGCTGCTCGACCGCGGCGAGGCGCGCGTGGCCGAGGTCATCGACGACGAGGTGGTCGTCCACCAATGGTTGAAGCAGGCCATCCTGTTGCTGTTCAAACTCTCGGCCATGGAGACGATCGAGGTCGGCCCCTTCGAGTTCGCCGACAAGATCCCGCTGAAGACGAACTATGCCGCCGCCGGCGTGCGCGTCGTGCCCGGCGCATCCGCCCGGTGGGGTTCGTTCCTCGACCGTGACGTGATCCTCATGCCGAGCTACACCAACATCGGCGCGCGGGTCGGCTCGGGAACGATGGTCGACACGTGGGCGACCGTCGGTTCGTGTGCCCAGATCGGGGCCAACGTCCACTTGTCCGGCGGCGTCGGCATCGGCGGCGTGCTCGAGCCCCCGCAGGCCGCCCCGGTGATCATCGAGGACGACGCCTTCATCGGCAGCCGGTCGATGGTGACCGAGGGCGCACGTGTCGGTCGTGGCGCCATGCTGGGCGCCGGCGTCATCCTCAACCCGTCGATCCCGGTGATCGATGCCGAGACGGGGGATACCGTCAGTCGGGGCCACGTGCCGCCGTGGTGCCTCGTCATCAACGCGACGCGCCCGAAGGAGTTCCCCGGCGGCACCTTCGGCATGCCGTGCGCGTTGATCATCAAGCGCTTCGCCGAGGGCGAGCGCCACGACAAGGCAACCCTGAATGCCGTCCTGCGCGAACACGGCGTGGCCGTGTGAGCGCGGTCGGCAAAGGTGTCTTCGAGTTGTGCGCGTCGCTGGTCGACATCCCGTCGGTCAGCCATGACGAAGAGGCCATCACGGCGTGGCTCGAGGCCGAGCTGCGGGCGGTGCCGTGGTTGGAGGTCACCCGGGTCGACCGCAATCTCGTGGCCCGCACCTCGTTCGGACGCGCGCAACGCCTGATCCTGGCCGGCCACACCGACACCGTCCCGGTGAACGGAAACCTCGGGTCCCGCATCGAGGGCGACACCCTCTGGGGCATCGGGTCGGCCGACATGAAGGGTGGATTGGCGGTGCAACTCGAACTCGCCCGCACCGTCAGCGAGCCCGTCGTCGACGTCACCTACGTGTTCTACGAGTGCGAAGAGGTCGCCACCGAGTTCAACGGACTGGTGAAGTTGCTCGGTTCCCGCCCCGACCTGCTCGAGGGCGACGCCGCCATCCTGGGCGAGCCGACCGACGCCCGCGTCGAGGCTGGCTGCCAGGGCACGCTGCGCGCCGCCATCCGCTTGGTCGGGGAGCGGGCCCACACGGCGCGACCGTGGATGGGGCGCAATGCCATCCACCGCCTCGGCGTCGTGCTCGATCGGCTGTCGGCGTACGACGAGCGGCGCCCCGTGCTCAACGGTTGCGAATTCCGGGAGGCGTTGCAGGCCGTGGGCGTCTCTGGCGGGGTGGCCGGGAACGTCGTGCCCGATCGCGCCGAGGTCACGGTCAACCACCGCTTTGCTCCCGATCGGACGCTGGATGAAGCCGTGGACCACGTGCGTTCGGTGCTCGACGGCCTCCTCGACGAGGCCGGAGGCGACGAGTTCGTCGTCCCCGACCCCGCCGCCCCCGCCCCTCCCTCGCTCGACCACCCGCTGCTGGCGTCGTTGGTGGCGTCCACCGGGCATCCGCCGCGCGCCAAGCTCGGGTGGACCGACGTCTCGTTCTTCGCCGCCGCCGGCATCCCCGCCACCAACTTCGGCCCCGGCGATCCGACGCTGGCCCACACCCGCGACGAGCGGGTCGAGCGGGCCTCGATCGAGGCCGCCTTCGCCGCTCTGCACCGCTTGCTGGCCGAGGGCACTGGCTCGCCGTAGCGCTCGTCGTTCTGTGTGCGTTCGGGGGCGGTGGCCCCCGAACCGCACACAGAACGAATCGGATGGGTCAGGCCTGGTTCAGGGTCGCCTGCAGGGTGATCTCGATCGACGACAGCAACACCGAGACTGGGCAGGCCTTCTTCGTCTGCTCGGCCAACTCCTGGAAGGTGGCGTCGTCGAGGCCAGGCACCACGGCCTCGGTCACCAGGTCGATCTTGGGGATGCGGAAGCCCTCATCGGTCTTGGTGAGGTGCACGTTGGCCGTGGTGTGGACCGACGTGGGCTCGTGGCCGGCTCGGGTGAGGGTGCCGGCGAGGGCCATGCTGAAGCAGCCGGCGTGGGCGGCAGCGATGAGCTCTTCGGGGTTGGTGCCGTTGCCGTCTTCGAAGCGGCTGGCGAAGGAGTACGGGCCTTCGTAGGCACCGCCGCCGAGGCGCATCGTGCCGTTGCCTCCGGGCAGCGGTCCTTCCCATTGGGCGTCGGCCTTGCGAACGGGCATGTGGTCTCCTCGAATTGATACCGGCGGCGGTGCCGGAGTCGTGTCGGCGGCGAAGCTAGCGGGAGACGTCCAGTCACCCCCGGTCGGAGCGGCGACGCCAGATGGCTCCGCCGGACGTAGCCGCCACCAGGGCCGCCGCGAGCGCCGCCCACGGCCAGCCGTCGAAGCCGGTCTTGGTCTTCGTTCCGGATTCGAGCGCCACCAGTTCGTTGTCGTCCGAAGGGGTGACCGGCTCGATGGCGACGGGCTCGTCGCTCACCTCGACGGGCGCAAGGGTCGTTTCGGTTCCCTCGGTCGGGGCGGAGTCAGGCGTCGGTACGGGCGAGGGGGCGGCCGTCGGACCCGGCGCCGCGGTGCGGGTCGTGGTGGCGGTGCGGCTGGCCGAGGCTGCGGTGGACGACGGCGGTGGTGATGACGGCGAACCCGACGGGGCCGCCGTCGTGTTTGTAGCCGTCGGCGAGGGTGCCGGTGCCGGGGTCGGGGCGGGCGGCGCGCCGCCGGCGCTGAGGCCCTGCACGGCACGGGCGACGTCGAGGCGGCCGGCCCCGAAGGTCGAGTCGCGACCCTTCGGCCCGAGATCCTTGGCTGTGGCCAACAAGCGGTCGACGGTCTGTTGCGGTGTCAGGCCCGCACCCCGCAGCAAGGCAGCGGCGCCGGCGACGTGGGGCGCTGCCATCGACGTGCCGGCGAGGTACTTGTAGGTGTTGGTCTGGGCGTCGGACGCCCACACCGTGGAGTACACATCTTCCGTAGACGGATCGAGCAAGCTGCTAGCGGCCCCGCCGGGAGCGGCGATGCCCCACATGGCCTCGCCGACCCCGTTGGAGAAGTCGGACTCCGTGTCCTGGCGACTGGTGGACGACACCACCAGTGCCGGCTCGTCGGCAAAACCCGAGGTCAAGACGAAGTCGTTGCCGGCGGCGAACACGCAGATGGAGCCCTTCGACCAGGCGTAGCGCACGGCGTCGACGGTGGAAGGACCGAACACGGCCTGGGTCGCGGCGCCGAGGGAGAGATTGATCACCTGGGCGCCGTTGTCGGCCGCGAATTTGATGCCATCGGAGACGTTCCTGGACGAGCCGGACCCATCGGCGCCGAGCACCTTGATGGGCATGATCCTCGCCCGGGGCGCCACGCCGACGGTGCCCCCGTTGTCGATGGCGGCGGCGGCGATGCCGGCGACGTGGGTGCCGTGCTGGTTGTCGTCTTGGGGGGTGCGGGTTGGGTCGACGAAGTTCCGTCCGGCGACAACGTTGGCCTTCAGGTCCTGGTGGTTGAGGTGCACGCCGGTATCGATCACGGCGATGGTGATGCCCTCACCGAAGAGGCCGGCATCCCACGCTGTCGTGGTCCCGGTGATTTGGAGACCCCACTGCTTGGCGTACTCCGGATCGTTCAGCGCCTGGGCGGTGCCGCCCGAGCCGACACTCGCCACCAACAGCCCGGCCCCCAGGACGGCCAGGGACTTCGAGCGAAAGCGCATGCCCCCTATTGTCCCCGACGGTGCCCGGTTTGATTGGTCAGGGCCGGAAGTACCCCTCGGGGGCTATAGGCGGCGCAGGACCGTCACGACTTTGCCGAAGATGGTGACCTCGTCGGCGTCGAACTCCATGGGGGAGAGGCGCTCGTTGGCCGGGAGCAACACGATCTTCGACCCCTTCCGGGAGAACGTCTTGACCGTCGCTTCCTCGCCGGGGATGCCGGCGACGACGATGTCGCCCTTCTCGGCATCGGGCTGCTGGCGGACCACGACGTAGTCGCGGTCGAAAATGCCGACGTCGATCATCGAGTCGCCGCGCACCCGCAACATGAAGACCTGCCCCGTGCCGGTGAAATCCTCCGGCAGGGGGAGCAGCTCTTCGATGTTCTCGTGGGCGAGGACATCGGTACCGGCGGCCACGTCGCCGACGAGGGGGACGTGCTTGACCTTGCCCTTGTCGACGGCTGCGCCCGACGCCGCGTCGTAGCGGACCTCGATGGCGCGCGGCTTCGTCGGGTCGCGCCGCAGGTAGCCCAGCTGTTGCAGGTTGGCGAGGTGGGCGTGCACCGTCGATGACGAGGTGAGTCCGACGGCCTCCCCGATCTCACGGACTGACGGCGGGTATCCGCGCTCGCGCAGTGCCAACTCGATGAAGTCGAGAATCTGCAGCTTCTTGCCGCTGAGCACCTGGTCGGCCATTGCCGGTCTCCTTCGCCTGTGGACGATCGTGGGCACGAACGTGTGTTTCCTCGGCAACGTAACAGGCCAGGTCAGCGAAGGCAAACATTTGTTCGTTCAGGGGTTGACACGAACGGACGTTCGGGTATTGGATGGAGAGGCAGGGAACGCACGTTCGGTCCCAACCTTCGAAACATCGGAACACCGACATCGCCGGAACATGAGGAGCGACATGGCAGCCATCACCTTTCCGACCACCACGATCCCGACGCTGCGGCTGGCCCGTCCGTCCACGGCCGTCTATCGCCGTCGTCGCCTGTTCGTCGCCGCTCTCGTCCTTGCTGCCCTCGTGGCCCTGGGCCTGGTGCTCGGCGCCCTCGGAGGCGGTCCCCTCACCGCCTCCGAGGCGGGTTCGCCCGACGTGATCACGCTGCCGCTCGAGACGGTGAGCGCCTCCACGCACGTCGTGGTCTCCGGCGACACCTTGTGGTCGATCGCTCGTCGCCTCCAGCCCGAAGGCGATGTCCGTCCGTTGGTCGACGCGCTGGCGACCGCTCGCAACGGGCGCCCGCTGCAGGTCGGTGAGCGCATGCGGCTGCCGTAGGGGCCGGTAGCGTGACGGGCGTGCGGTGCCCGTCCTGCTCGGGATTCGACGACAAGGTCATCGACTCCCGCACCGCCGATGACGGCGTCGCCATCCGCCGCCGGCGCGAGTGCCTCGCCTGCGGTCGGCGCTTCACGACCTACGAACGCCTCGAAGAAGCGCCGCTCGTCGTGGTCAAACGCTCGGGTGTGCGGGTGGCCTTCGACCGCCAGAAGATCGTGGCCGGGATCCAGTCAGCGGCCAAGAACCGGCCCGTGAGCCTCGAGGCTCTCGATGCCCTCGGACTCGAGATCGAAGAGGGGCTGCGCCTCGAAGGTCCCGACGTGACCACCGAACAGATCGGCCGGGCGGTGCTCGATCGACTGCGGGCCCTCGATGAGGTCGCCTACATCCGATTCGTCAGCGTCTACAAGGGCTTCGAGGATCTCACCGATTTCGAACGCGAGGTCGTGCTGCTCACCCGGTCGACCGATCGCGACGGGCCCGATCCCGACTCCTAGGGTCTAGGCATGAGAATCGGTGTCCTCACGGGAGGCGGTGACTGCCCCGGCCTCAACGCCGTCATCCGGGCCGTCGTCCGCAAGGGAGAGCAGCACTACGGCGACGCGTTCGTCGGGTTCCGCGACGGGTGGAAGGGCCCCATCGAAGGGCTGACCATGCCCCTCGACGTCGAGCGCTGCCGGGGCATCCTGCCGAGAGGCGGCACCATCCTCGGGTCGTCGCGCACCAATCCCTACAAGATCGACGGAGCCGTCGATCGCCTCAAGTCCAACCTGTCCAGCCTGGGTGTCGAAGCCCTCGTGGTCATCGGCGGGGAGGACACCCTCGGCGTCGCCCACAAGCTCGCCGCCGACGGGGTGTCGGTCGTCGGGGTGCCCAAGACCATCGACAACGACCTCAACGCCACCGAGGTGACCTTCGGCTTCGACACTGCGGTCCAGGTCGCCACCGAGGCCATCGATCGGCTGCACACCACGGCCGAGTCCCACGACCGTGTGCTGGTGTGTGAGGTCATGGGGCGCCACGCCGGATGGATCGCCGTGCACGCCGGAATCGCCGGGGGCGCGGCCGAGGTGCTCGTCCCCGAGCGGGAGTTCGACATCGACAAGATCTGCGACGACCTCCGCAAGCGTCACGAGAAGGGCCGGTTCGCCTCGATCGTGGTGATCGCCGAGGGAGCGAAGCCCAAGGAAGGCACCATGGTCCTGCAGTCCGGCGAGGTCGACGCCTTCGGCCACGTCCGCCTCGGGGGCATCGGTCAACTGCTGGCCGAGGAGATCGAGAACCGCACCGGCTTCGAGACTCGCGTGACCGTGCTCGGCCACATCCAGCGGGGCGGGACACCGACGGCCTTCGATCGGGTTCTGGCGACCCGATTCGGGGTAGCAGCCATCGACGCCGTCCACGACGGCGACTTCGACCATATGGTCGCCCTGCAAGCGGGGCAGATCGTACGAGTGACCTTGGAGGAAGCGGTGTCCGAGTTGAAGACGGTCGATCCCGGCCTGCTCGAAGTGGCGGAGTTGTTCCATGGCTGAGTCGGACACCCAGCAGGTCTCGGTCGAGCGCATCATCAACGCGCCGGCCGAGCGCATCTTCGCCATCGTCGGCGACGCGGCCAAGCATCACCTCATCGACGGCTCGGGCACGGTGCGACAGGCGGCCAAAACCCCCGAGAAGCTCTTTCTCGGCGCCAAGTTCTCGATGGGAATGCGGTGGGGCATCCCGTATCGAACGTCGAACGAAGTGGTCGAGTTCGAACAAGACCGGCGCATTGCCTGGTGTCATTTCGGCAAGCACCGCTGGCGCTATGAACTCGAGCCCCAGTCCGACGGCACGACGCTGGTGCGCGAGACCTTTGACTGGTCGACTGCCGTGATCCCCAAGGTCGTCGAGCTCATTGGTGCACCGACCCGCAACCTCGAAGCCATAACGCTCACCCTCGGGCGACTGGCCGAGGTCGTCGAGGCCCCCGCCTGACCGGGGAGGTGGGCACGGGTGGGTGGCTGAGGCGCGTGCGGGGCAGGATGGACGCATGTCTGAGCGACTCGTCCTGACCACCGGCGCCAACTCCGGAATCGGTCTTGCCACCGTCATCGAGTTGGCCCGTCGAGGCTTCCACTCGATCGGCTCGGTGCGTTCGGAGGAGAAGGCCGACGTCGTGCACAAGGCAGCCGCCGAAGCGGGCGTGCAGGTGCACACGGTGCTGATGGACGTGAACGACCCCGAGCAGTGCGAGCGGGCCCTTAGCGGGCTGCGCTTGTTCGGGCTGGTCAACAACGCCGGCTATGCCGTCACCGGTGCCGTCGAGGACGTCGAAGACGACGAGGCCAGGGCCCTGTTCG
>JBKJLU010000348.1:0-8829 GCA_046596815.1 Acidimicrobiales bacterium
TTCCTCCGCCTGACCGGCCGCACGCTCGTCGACTGACGTGCCCTCCTCCCCCACCCTCCGGGTCGTCGAGCACCACGCCTTCGCCTTCCGTCCGTTCTGGCGGTCGGGGCTGGTGTCGTCGTTGGTCACCCCCGTGTTCTTCCTCGCCGCCATCGGCGTGGGCCTGGGCTCGCTCGTCGACGAGTCCCGGATGGCGGCCCTCGACGGATCGAGCTATCTCGCCTTCGTCGGCACCGGACTGCTTGCAGCTTCGGCCATGCAGGTGGCTTCGCTCGAGTCGATGTTCCCGGTGATGGCCGGCATCAAGTGGGTCAAGTTCTGGCACGCCATCGTGGCCAGCCCCATCGGCGTGGCTCCACTGGTGTCCGGGCAGTTCGTGTGGACCGCCCTGCGCCTCTCGGCCGGCGCGACCTCGTTCCTTCTCGCCCTCCTGGTCTTCGGGATCGTCGACCGGCCCCTCGCCGTTCTGGCCATTCCTGCGGCCACATTGTGCGGCATGGCCTTCGCCACCCCCATCGCCGCCTTCTCCTCGACCCAAGAGAACGACCAGTGGTTCAACGTCATCCTGCGGGTCGGCATCACCCCGCTCTACCTCTTCTCCGGCACGTTCTTCCCGATTGACCAACTCCCGGTCGGACTTCGAGCCCTCGCCCGATTCACCCCGTTGTGGCACGGGGTCGAGTTGACGCGCGGTGCGGTGCTCGGAGGCTTGGGAATCGGGGCGGCGGCGCTGCACGTGGCCTATCTGTCGACGTGGGTCGTTCTCGGGTGGCTGGCCGCTCGCGTTCTGTTTCCGAGACGGATGGCCCCGTGATCGTCCTCGCTGCGACGCGAATCGTCGAACGCAACATCCTGAGCTATCGGCGCATGTGGCCGGCCTTCGTCTCGGGATTGTTCGAGCCGATCTTCTTCCTCTTCTCCCTCGGCGTCGGGCTCGGCCCACTCGTCGGGCGGCTCGAGGGGCCCGGCGGACGGTTGCTCGACTACCCCGACTTCGTGGCCCCCGGGCTGCTGGCGGCGGCAGCCATGAACGGCGCCATGATCGACGCCACCTTCGGCCTCTTCTTCAAGTTGAAGTACGCCAAGACCTACGAGGCCATCCTGGCCACACCGATGGAGATCGGCGACGTCGCCCTCGGCGAGGTCACGTGGTCACTGATGCGGGGCGGCGTCTACTCGGGACTGTTCGTCGCGGTCATGGCCGTGCAGGGCTCGATCTCGTCGTGGTGGGGATTGCTTGTATGGCCGGCGTGCCTGCTCATCGCTCTGGCCTTCGCGTCAGCGGGCATGGCCTGCGCCACCTTCATGCGGGGATGGCAGGACTTCGACTACGTGCAACTCATCCTTCTGCCCCTCTTCCTGTTCTCGGCGACGTTCTATCCGCTGAAGACCTATCCGGCCGCGCTCCGTCCGATCGTGATGTTGTCGCCGCTGTTCCATGGCGCCGAACTCGTGCGCCAGTTGGCCGTCGGCGTGGTCGGACCGATCACGCTGCTGCACGTCGCCGTCCTCGTCGGTGTGGCGGTCGTCGGCTTCACCGTCGTCCGTCGTCGCCTACGGCTTCTGCTGATCACGTAGGGCCCGAATACGCCGCTCGACGTCGGCTCGGATCTCGGCCGCGTGCTCGTCGAGGCGCGGAGCCACCAGCGTGTCGTTCCGCTCGGTGCGGGAGAACCGGGCCTGACGTTGCACCGTCCAGAACCGCTCGCGCCCGGGTCGAGGGTCGCGGTGGAAGGCGCCGGCGGCCGCTTCGATGGGGTGCTCCACGATCTCTCTCGCCGTGAGCGCGGCCACGGCCGGAATACCCCGGGCGGTGAGTTCGGCGATGACGTCCGCTCGCGTTCGTTGGGACCACGAGGCCTCGGCCGTCGCGCCGCACACCCGTATCCATCCATCGGCGACGCGGTGGTAGCGATCGTCGTCGGCCGGCCCGGCGAAGTCGGTCGCCCCTTGCCGCGCCGGCGGCCGTCCCTCGAAGCGCACGATCTGGCCGGCTTGCAGAAGGGCGGACATGGCGGCAAGTGACGTCCATGTCCGTTGCCCCTCGCCTGTCCGCTCCCGGTGGAAAAGGGCCAGGCCCACCGCCAGCGCCCCCGAGGCCGCCGCCGTCACGTCGTTGACCGGAACGGTGAAGAACACCGGGTCGTCGATGCCGCCCTGAGCCCGCATCATCCCGCTCATCGCCTGCAACACGGGGTCGAATCCGGCCTCGTTGCCCATCGGCCCGCCCTCGCCGAATCCGGTGACCGACAGCGTGATGATCGTCGGGTTCACCTCGACCAGATCCTCGTAGCGGATGCGCAGCCGTTCCACCACGCCCGGTCGGTAGTTGTCGATGACGACGTCGGCCGTGCGGACGAGATCGAGGAGGAACGCATGTCCTTCGGCACTGCGCAGGTCGAGGGCGATGCTGCGTTGGCCCTTGTTGTAAGCGGCGAAACCGGGGCCCCGGAAGCTGTCACCGCCGAGCGGCTCGACCTTGATCACGTCGGCCCCGAGCTCGGCCAGCAGCGAACCCGCGAAGGGCCCGGCGATGATCGCTCCGAGGTCGAGCACCCGCACGCCGTCGAGCGGCCCCCGCCCCCCGCCCCCGTTCCCAGGCCCGTCGCTTCGGCGGGGGATCCGCACCGGATGAGGGGATGCGGTGAGGACGATGGGGTTCCCTGGCTGCACGACGGGCCCGCGCTCGGGATCGTCGACTTCGACCCGCATGCCGATGGCCGCAAGTTGCGGGTGGTCGAGCCAATCGTCGCGATCGAGCAGCGGTCCGCAGGGGCAGCCGGCGGCGCCCAGCCGCTCGAGCCACACGGCGCGCGTTTGCGAACGAAAGACCTCGGCGATCACGTCGATGACCCAGCTGGCATGAGCCGGGGTGAGCATCCCGGCACGACCGGTCCCTTCGAGGCGGGGGTCGTCGTTGAGGTCGGGCAGGCCGAGGGCGGCAAAGGCCAGTTCGGTGAAGCGGGGGGTCAGGGCGGCCAGGAACAGCCACTCGCCGTCGGCGCACGCGTAGGTCCGATAGAAGGGAATCGGTCCACCGCTCCCGCCGGCCCGACGGCCGCTCACCTCGGGGAGATCGGCGTCGAAGTTGAACGCGGCAGCTGCCGCGACCAGTGCGGCGTGAAGGCCGCCGACGGTCACCCGCTGTCCGAGGCCTGACCGCTCGCGCTCGACCAACGCGGCCATTGCCGCGGCGGCCGCCCACACGCCGTGCACGGTGACGACATGGTCGTACACCGACTCGACGGGAACCTCGTCGACCGAGGCTTGGCGCAGGCCGATTCCGGTTCTGGCCACGAGCAGCGACTCGGACGCGGCCTCGCCGGCCCACGGCGTCGACGCCAAGTAGGCCGGAACGTGGAGGTACACAAGGGTGGGGTTGGCGGCGCACACCGACTCGGGGTCGAGGGGTGTGCCCGCGAGTGCGTCGTCGGACGCCGACACGACACACACGTCGGCCTCCGCCAGGAGCCGCTCCATCTCGGCGACGCCGAGTGGGTCGTCGAGGTCGATGACCTGGCGGCTCTTGCCGCGGTCCCAGACGGCGAATCCGGGATCGGTCGAACGTCCGGCATCGTCGCCCGGCACCTCGATCCGCACGACGTCGGCCCCGAAGTCGGCGAAGAACATCGAAGCGGCGGCGCCGGCGACGCCACGGCTGCAGTCGAGGACCCGGAGCCCCCGAAGCGCAGTCACGTTGTCGGGCGGAGCTCCGCCATTGCCGGCGCCAGTTCGCGCCATTGGTCGGTCGGCACGTCCCGACGGCCTTCGGTGACGGCCTGGATGCAAACGTGATCGGCGCCGGCATCGAAGTGGGCCTGCACCCGGGCCGTGATCTCCTCGACCGAACCCCAGGCGACGACGGCGTCGATGAGCCGGTCGCTGCCGCCGCCGGCGAAGTCGTCGTCGTCGAAGCCGAAGCGGCGCAAACTGTTCTGGTAGTTGGGCAACGTCACGTAGATCGAGGTGTGGTTCCTGGCGATGGTGCGAGCGCGCGCCGGGTCGGTCTCGAGCAGCACGGCCTGCTCCGGACACAGCAGGGGACCAGCGCCGAGGATCGCTCGGGCCGACGCCGTGTGTTCGACCGGGACGAAGTAGGGGTGGGCGCCGTCGGTCTTCGCCCCCGCGAGTTCGAGCATCTTCGGGCCGAGGGCGGCCACGACACGACGCATCGGCGTCGTCGGGCGCATGGCCAGGTAGGGCGATGCGTCCATGCGCTCGAGGTAGGTGCGCATGGCGGCCAGCGGCTTTTCGTAGACGTGGCCCCGAAGCCCCTCGACCACGACCTGGTGGCTGACCCCGAGTCCGATCAGGGCCCGCTCGGGGAACGCCTCGGCCAACCCCATGGCGGCGCCGGTCATGGTGACGGCGTCGCGACCCCAGATGTTGGCGATGCCGGTCGCACCGACAAGGCGCTTGGTCGCCGACAACAACAGGGCGAGATGCACGAACACGTCGCGGCCGGCGACCTCCGGAAGCCAGATGGCGCCGTAGCCGAGTTCCTCGATCTCGGCCGCCAACTCCTGGGCCTCACGGGCTGGGACGACATCGAGGGCGCCGGTCCACACACCGACGGGAGGGAGCTGCAGACGCGGTCGATCGTTTTCGGTTGTCATCGCCCGCCGAAGTTAGGTCGTCGAAGTTCGGTCGCCGACGATTGGAAGTTCAGTCGATGCGGACCCGGGCGAGCAGGGCCTGCTTCTTCTCCTCGAACTCGTCGAGATCGATGACGCCGTCCTCGTACTCCTTGTGGATCGCCTCGACCAGGCGCATCAGGTCGGAGGCCGAGAGCTCGGGCTCGCCGGCAACGGCCTCGCCGACCTCGACTGGGCCGTCTTCGGCGGGGGCCTTCTCGAATCGCTTCTCCCGCTTTGCGGCGGCGCGTTCCTTCTTCTCTCGCTCCCGCTGCATCTTGCTGAACGTGCTTCCTGATGAGGCCACGGCAATTCTCCGATCGTGCACGGCCAGCGGACTTCGGTCGCGACCCACCCTTTGGGGGTGTTCTGCGCCCAAAGCGGGTGGTGAGCGACCCTCGCGAGGACGGTGCGCGGTCTGCTGGCGTTGCCTCCCATGGTACGCCCAAACGGGCAAAAGTTCGATTCATGGGCGCCCGGGTTCTCTACGGTGCGGAGGTGCCGCCCGCCCCTGCGCCCGACGACGTCCGCCGGCGCATCGAGGCCAGGCAGGCGGCGGTGCCCGTCATCCGCTACCCGGAAGGCCTTCCGGTCGTCGAGCGCAAGGACGAGATCCTGGCCACGATCCGCGACCACCAGGTCGTGATCCTGGCCGGCGAGACCGGGTCGGGGAAGAGCACACAACTCCCGAAGATCTGCCTCGAGCTCGGGCGGGGGGTCCGCGGTCTCATCGGCCACACCCAGCCGCGACGGCTGGCCGCGAGGGCGGTGGCCGAGCGGGTGGCCGACGAACTCGGGACCGAGGTCGGCGACGTCGTCGGCTACACCGTGCGGTTCACCGACCGGGTGGGCGACCGCACCCTGGTGAAGGTCATGACCGACGGCATCCTTCTGGCGGAACTGCAACGCGACCGCCAGCTCCGCCGCTACGACACCCTGATCATCGACGAGGCCCACGAGCGCAGCCTCAACATCGACTTCATCCTCGGGTACCTGCGCGACCTGCTCCCCCGCCGGCCCGACCTCAAGGTCATCGTCACGTCGGCGACGATCGACACCGAGCGATTCGCGCACCACTTTCACGACGCCCCGATCGTCGAGGTCACCGGACGGACCTATCCGGTGGAAGTGCGGTACCGGCCCCTGATCGACGACGGAGACGACGAGGTCGAGCGCGACCAGACCACCGCCATCGGCGAGGCGATTCGCGAACTCGAACGAGAACCCGCCGGCGATGTCCTCGTCTTCCTCAGCGGGGAACGCGAGATCCGAGACACGGCCGAAGCCATCACCGCGCTCCGGATGCGCGATACCGAGGTGCTCCCGCTCTACGCCCGGCTGTCCGCGGCCGAGCAGCACCGGATCTTCCAACCCCATCCCGGCCGACGGATCGTGCTTGCCACCAACGTGGCCGAGACCTCGCTGACGGTGCCCGGAATCCGGTACGTCGTCGATGCCGGAACGGCACGCGTCTCGCGCTACAGCCGGCGCACGAAGGTGCAGCGCCTTCCCATCGAGGCCGTCTCCCAGGCGGCGGCGAACCAGCGGGCGGGCCGGTGCGGCCGCGTCGCTCCCGGCGTCTGCATCCGCCTCTACGCCGAGGATGACTTCGACAGTCGCCCCGAGTTCACCGAGCCCGAGATCCTCCGCACCAACCTGGCGTCGGTCATCCTGCAGATGGCAGCACTCGGACTCGGTGACGTCGCCGCCTTCCCGTTCGTCGATCCGCCCGACGCCCGCAACATCGCCGACGGCATGGCCCTCCTCGAAGAACTGGGCGCGCTCGACCTGTCCGAGCCCGACCTGCGGAAGCGATTGACGCCCCTGGGACGGCGCCTCTCGGGCATTCCCCTTGATCCGCGTCTGGCCAGGATGGTCATCGAGGCCGAGGCCAACGGATGCGTTCGCGAGGTGATGGTGATCACCTCGGCCCTCTCGATCCAAGACCCTCGCGAACGCCCGATTGCCAAACGCCAAGTGGCCGACGAGTTCCACGCGCGGTTCGCCGACAAGGACTCCGACTTCCTCAGCTACCTCCACCTTTGGGACTACCTGAGAGAAAAGCAACGCGAACTGTCGTCCAATCAGTTCCGCAAGCTGTGCCGCAACGAGTTCCTCAACTACCTCCGGGTGCGGGAATGGCAGGACATCTACAGCCAGGTCCGCCAGGTCGGAAGTGGGCTCGGGCTGCGGGTCCACGGTGAGCCGGCCGAGCCCGAGCCGGTGCACCTCTCGCTCCTCGCAGGATTGCTTTCGCACATCGGCATGAAGGTCGAGGACTCCCAAGAGTTCGTGGGTGCTCGCAACGCCCGCTTCTCCATTCAGCCGGGCTCGGCGTTGGCCAAGAAGCCCCCGAAGTGGGTGATGGCAGCCGAACTCGTGGAGACCACGCGGTTGTGGGCACGAGTTGCCGCGCGCATTCAACCCGAGTGGGCCGAACGAGTCGGCGGGCACCTGGTGAAGCGGACGTACAGCGAGCCCCAGTGGCAGCGACGCCGGGCCGGCGTCACTGCCCTCGAGCGGGTCACGCTGCACGGCCTCCCGATCGTCACCGGTCGCACCGTCGACTACGGACGGATCGATCCGGCGATGTCGCGTGACCTGTTCATCGGGTACGCGCTCGTCGAGGGCGACTGGGACACCCACCATCGTTTCGTCGATGACAATCGAGCGCTCATCGAGTCCGTCCGCACGCTGGAGGATCGCGCCCGCCGGCGCGACATCCTCGTCACGGACAACGCGCTCTTCGACTTCTTCGATGGACGGGTGCCGGCCGACGTCGTGTCGGGTCGCCACTTCGACTCGTGGTGGAAGAAGCAACGACAGGTCGATGGTTCGCTACTCGATTTCGACCGCAGGCTCGTCATCGATCCGGAGGCAGGCGACGTCGACCTCGACGCCTTTCCGGACGCGTGGCATCTCGGCGATGTCGAACTGCCACTCACCTATCGGTTCGATCCGGGTGCGGAGGACGACGGGGTCACCGTGCACATCCCTCTGCCGGTACTCGGCGCCCTCGACGACCGATCGGGGTTCGACTGGCAGGTACCGGGTCATCGTCGCGAGTTGGTCACGGCGCTGATCCGCTCGTTGCCCAAGACGGTGCGCCGTCACTTCGTTCCCGTGCCCGACTATGTCGAGGCCTTCCTGGCGGCGGCCTCGCCCCTCGACGGGCCGCTGCTCGACACGCTGGCGAACCGGCTCACCCGCATGACGGGCGATGCCGTACGACGCGACGACTTCGACGTCGAGCGACTTCCCGACCACCTGCGCATGGGTTTCCGCATCGAAGACCCGACCGGACGACGGGTGGCCTTCGGGCGCGACCTCGATGCGATCCGGGCCCGGTTGCACGGCCATCTTCAAGCCGCGATCACACGCGCCGTCGGCCCGACGATCGAGCGCACCGGCATCACGACATGGGACCTTGGCGAGCTTCCCCGCCACATCGACGCCACCAGCGCCGGCCACACCGTCCGCGCCTTCCCGGCCCTCGTCGAAGAGGGAGACAGCGTCGCCGTGCGCTTGTTCTCGACTGAGCGCGAACAGGCGACGGCGATGGTCACCGGCACCCGCCGTCTCCTGTTGTCGACGCTGTCCTCACCAGTGTCAACGATCGACCGGTTGTTGAAGAAAGAGACCAAGCTCGCGCTCGCTCTGCATCGTCACGGCACGGCCAGGTCGCTGCTCGAGGAGTGCTCGGCTGCCGCGATCGACGCCCTCGTCGCCGAGCACGGCGGGCCGGCTTGGACCACCGATGAGTTCGAGGCGCTGCGCGAGGCCGTTCGCCCCGACCTCGTCGACCGCACCCTGCAGGTCGTCACCACCGTCGGCCGCATCCTCCGGGCCCGTCACGACATCGAACAGCGCCTCGACCGCATCACCACGACGCCTCTCCTCCCGGCGCGACTCGACGTCCGACGCCAGCTCTCCCGCCTCACGCCGCCCGGCTTCGTCATCGCCGCCGGCGCCGCGCAGTTGGGCAACATCGAGCGCTACCTCCGGGGCATCGCCCATCGCCTCGACCGGCTCCCGCAGGATCCGGTTCGAGACGCCGACCGCATGCGTCGCGTCCAGGCCCTGGAAGAACGGGCCGACCGTCTCGTTCCGGGTTCCGCCGAGCTTCGATGGATGCTCGAGGAGTTGCGGGTGAGCCTCTTCGCCCAGTCCGTCGGCACGCCGACGCGTGTGAGTG
>JBKJLU010000447.1:0-5789 GCA_046596815.1 Acidimicrobiales bacterium
GGCCGACGAGACGATGCGGGCCAGCGGCTTGATGCCGAGCTCCTCGGCTCGCTTGCGGCTCATGACGACGGTCGCAGCGGCGCCGTCGTTGAGCGGGCAGGCGTTGCCGGCCGTGACGGTGCCGCCCTCGGGCTTGAACACCGGCTGCAGGGTCGCCAGCTTCTCGAGGGTCGTGCCGGGACGGGGGCAATCGTCCTTGGAGACGACCGTGCCGTCTTCCTTGACGACGGGCGTGATCTCCCATTCGAAGATGCCGGCCTCTTGCGCCGCGACGGCGCGGTCCTGGCTGAGCTTGGCAAACGCGTCCTGGTCCTCACGGCTGACGCTGTACTTCTCGGCCACGTTCTCGGCCGTGAGGCCCATGGGGATGTAGACGAACGGGAAGCCACTGTCGCGACCGAGCAGCTTGGGGTTGAGGCCGCCCGGGCCGAGGCCGCCGCCGCGTGGGCGGGGTGCCTGCTCACCTTCGGGTACCGGCGGGGTCGAGGTCTTCTCGACACCGCAGGCGATGTAGGCGGTGCCTTCGCCGACTTCGATGGCGTGCGCGGCCGAGCGGATCGACTGCAGCGACGACGCACAGAAGCGGTTGAGGGTCAGACCGGGAACGCTTTGGGGGAACCCGGCGAGGATGCCGGCGGTGCGGGCGACGGAGAAGCCGGTCTCACCCGTCTGGGCGACGTTGCCGGCGATGATGTCGGTGATCTCGGTCTTGTCGAGTTGCGGCACCTTGTCCATCACGGCGTTGAGGATGTCGGCGAGCATCTGGTCGGCGCGGACGTCGGCGAGCGAGCCCTTGTTCTGGCGACCGATCGGCGTCCGGGTGGCGGCGACGATGACGGCCTCGTTCAGCTGCGGCATGAGTTGATGTGCTCTCTTTCTTTTCTGACTTACGGGTTGTCGGGATCGAGCGATTGGGCGGTGAGGCCGAGCTCGTCGAGCAGCGGCTTGGAGTAGGCGATGCGGCCGGTGAGGGTCTCGACCGTACCGGTGCAGAGGGCCAGCGCCGCTTCCGCGATCACCTCGACCGGCTCGGCCATGTCCTCGCGTCCGGGCGGGATGAGCTTGTGGTGCACGACGCCGGGCGTGGCCACGACGCCCGCAGGTGACAACACGTTCACCACGATGTTGTCTGCGTAGACCTCGGACGCGAGGCCGGTGGTGAACCGCTCGAGGGCGGCCTTGCACATGCCGTAGACCGTGCCGCCGCCGCGCCGGACGTAGGGCGGTTGCGGATGGCGGGCGGCCCCGGAAGAGATGTTGAGGATCCATCCCGTCTTGCGTTCGCGCATCGAAGGCAGCACGAGCTGGGCCATCTCGAACGGTGCCCTCACTTGGACCTCGAACATCAGGTCGTAGTGCCGTTGGCTGAAGTCGGCGACCGGCTCGAAGAACGTGACGGCGGCATTGTTGACGAGAACGTCGATCGGTCCGAGTTCGTCGCGCACCTTGGCCAGAAGCATCGAGCGATCGTCCGGCTTCGACAGGTCGGCCGCGATGGCCACCGCTGTACCGCCGGCGGCGTTGATGCGGTCGACGGTCTCGGAGATCGATCCCTCGAACCGGCTGTCGCCGGGCTCGACGGTGCGGGCGGTGACGACGACGACCGCCCCTTCACTTGCCATGCGCCGGGCGATGGCCTCGCCGATTCCACGACTGGCGCCGGTGACGATCGCGATCTTGTCTTCCATGCTGCGGGCGTCGGTCATGTGGTACCTGACTTTCTTTCGGGGATGGTCTCGGTGGCTTCGTCGAACCACCTGAACAGCGCGGGGCGGCCCTGGCCTCGGCGCAGGGCAAGGGCCAGGCGCCGCGACGACATGAGGATGTCGCGAGCGGTGCGACCCGGCCAGGGTCGAGGGAGGAGTTCGGGCGGAAGCAGAGGGTCGCCGCCGGCGCACTCGTCATAGGCAACCGTCATGGCCAGCGCCGCTGGAAGGAAGGCGCTGTCGGGAAGCTGTTGGCGTTTCGAACGCATGTCGAGGAGGCGGTCGGGCAGGCGGCTATAGCGCTCGTTGAAGTGCCCGTAGGCCGAGGCCAATTCGTCGAGAGGCCACAGTTGGGCGGCCAACTTTCGGGGGTCGCGCTGGCCGCCGACCTCGAGGTCGTCAGTGGTGGCGAGGGCGACGGTCGAAGCGATGCCGAGACGTTCGGCCTCGCCCATGACCTCCTTGTGCCACGGGTGGGGGCTCACGTAGAGACCGCCCTGCACGGCCGCGCCGCCGAGTTGCACGAGGAAGTCACGAAACGCATCGCGAGCGGCGCGGCCGCGCTCGGGCACGGCGAAAGCGACAAGTCGCCATTGGCGGTCCCAGCCGCGTCCAGCGGCGTCCTGCACGTACGCCAGGCGGGTGCGTTCGAGCACTTGCCCCAGGGCCGCCATCCCCTGTTCGGTGGCGGCGAAGGTCGTTGCCCGCCCGGCGCCGTGACGGACGAACAGACCTTCTGAGACGAGCCGCCGCAGACAACTGCGCACCTGATCCGGCGTCAGTCCGCAGGCGCCCGCTACCGGCAGGAGCTCCTCGCTGAGGATGGTGCCGTTCTCGTGCGCCATTCCGAGGACCAGGACTCTGGTCGGAATGGCCACGGTCGTTTTCTCCACGACCGCCATGGTTGCCGACCACCGGACGACGGTCAACTACCGGAAGCTGCAGGTTCTGCCCCCTACGCTCGGCGGGCCGTGAAGAAGCTGCTGATCGCCAACCGGGCCGAGATCGCCATCCGCATCGCCCGCACGGCTGCCGACCTCGGCATCGCCACCGTCGGCGTCTACTCCGAAGACGACGCGACGTCGCTTCACGTGCGCAAGGTCGACGACGCCCGGGCCTTGCAAGGGTCGGGCCCAGCGGCGTATCTCGACATCGAGCAGATCGTGGCCACCGCCACTGCTGCGGGCTGCGACGCCATCCATCCGGGCTACGGATTTGCGAGCGAGGACCCCGAGTTCGCTCGCTCGTGCTCGGCGACCGGCATCGTGTTCGTCGGACCCGACGCCGCCACCCTCGAATTGTTCGGCGACAAAACCAGAGCGCGCGCGTTGGCCGAAGAACACGGCGTTCCCGTGCTGGCGGCGACCGGCCGGGCGACGAGCCTCGCAGAGGCCACGGCCTTCCTGGAACAGCTCGGGCCATCCGGCGCAGTGATGGTGAAGGCCGTGGCCGGCGGTGGAGGGCGAGGATTGCGGCCGGTCACCGAGCCCGATGCGCTGGCCGAGGCGTTCGCCCGCTGCGCTTCGGAGGCCCGCGCCGCCTTCGGAAACGGCGACCTCTACGTCGAGCAGCTGCTCGCCGGCGCCCGCCACGTCGAGGTGCAGGTACTCGGGGACGGCCAGGAGGCCATCCACCTGTGGGACCGGGAGTGCAGCCTGCAGCAGCACCGCCAGAAGGTCGTCGAGATTGCCCCGGCGGGAATGGTCCCCGATGCCATCCGCCAGCAGCTCTTCGATGCCGCCCTCCGGCTGTGTCGGGCGACGAACTATCGCGGACTGTGCACGGTCGAGTTCCTCGTCGATCCTGCCTCGTCGACGTTCGTGTTCATCGAGGCCAACCCCCGGCTGCAGGTCGAGCACACCGTCACCGAGGAAGTGACGGGCCTCGACCTGGTGCACCTGCAACTCGAGGTGGCCGAAGGTCGATCGTTGCAAGAACTCGGTCTGAGCCAAGTGGACGTTCCTGCCCCTCGGGGCGTCGCCCTTCAGGCGCGCGTGAACCTGGCGTCGGGCGGCACCCTGTCGGCCTTCGAACCGCCGGCCGGTCCCGGCGTTCGGGTCGACGGGTTCGGCTACGCCGGCTACCAGACGAGCACCCGCTTCGACAGCCTGGTGGCCAAGGTCGTTGTGCACGCCGCTCACGGTGGATTGGCCGACGCCACGGCCAAGGCCTACCGGGCGCTCGGTGAGTTTCGCATCGAGGGCGCGACGACCAACATCGACTTCCTCCAGACCCTGTTGCGAAACCGCCAGGTGAGCGACGGGAACTTCGACGTCACGTTCATCGACGCGCAGCTCGCTGATGCACCGCCGACCGACGGGCATCGTCGCAGTTACTTCGAAACGCTCACGTCGAGCACCTCGAGTGTCGACGACGAGGCGGGCCCGGACGACACCCGTCCGGTGCGAGCGCCGATGCAGGGCACCGTCGTGAGCGTGGCCGTGCAGGTCGGCGAGACGGTGGGCGCCGGCCAATCCCTTCTGGTCATGGAGGCCATGAAGATGGAACACGTCATCGTCGCCGGCGCCGCCGGCGTGGTACGGGCCGTTACCGCCGTGGTCGGCGATGCCGTCATCGAGGGCCACCCCCTCGTCCATCTCGAGGAGACCGAGGGAGGTTCCCATCGCGTTGCCGACGATGAACCCGTCGATCTCGACGCCATCCGCCCCGACCTGGCCGAGGTCATCGAACGGCACCGACGGACGCTCGACGAGGCCCGACCCGTGGCCGTCGAACGCCGGCGGAACCACGGGCAGCGCACGGCGCGGGAGAACATCGACGATCTCTGCGACGACGGCACTTTCACCGAGTACGGCGCGCTGACCATCGCCGCCCGCCGCCGACGCAACACCCTCGACGAGCTGATCGACCAGACCCCCGCCGACGGCCTCATCATGGGGTTGGGGTCGATCAACGGTGATCGCTTCGGCGACGAGCGCGCCCGAGCCGCCGTGTTGTCCTACGACTACACGGTCCTCGCCGGCACCCAGGGCGCGCACAACCACGTGAAGCTCGACCGGATGGCCGAACTCGCACTGCGGTGGCGACTGCCGACGGTCTTCTTCGCCGAGGGTGGCGGGGGCCGGCCCGGCGATACCGAGGGCGGCGGTGGCTTCGTGCGGGGGTTCGAGTACTGGGCCAAGCTCAGCGGTGCGGTGCCACTCGTCGGGATCACCTCGGGCCGGTGCTTCGCCGGCAACGCCGCCATCCTCGGTTGCTGCGACGTCATCATCGCGACCAAGGACTCGGCCCTCGGCATGGGCGGACCCGCGATGGTCGAAGGGGGCGGGCTCGGTGTGTTCCGACCGGACGAGATCGGTCCCGTCAACGTGATGCAGGCCAACGGGGTCATCGACGTGCTGGTCGACGATGAAGCCGCCGCCGTCGCCGCGGCCAAGCAGTACCTCGCGTACTTTCAAGGACCGGTCGACCAGTGGACCTGCGCGGACCAACGGCTCCTTCGTTCCGCCATCCCCGAAAACCGCGTGCGCGTCTATGACGTCCGCAAGGTCATCGCCCTGCTGGCCGACGAGGGCTCGGTGCTCGAGCTGCGACCCAAGTTCGGGTTGGCCATGATCACGTCGTTCGTCCGCGTCGAGGGTCGACCGATGGGGGTGATCGCCAACAATCCCCACCACCTCGGCGGAGCCATCGACTCCGACGCGTCCGACAAAGCCGCCCGCTTCCTCCAGGTGTGCGAGGCCTTCGACATCCCGGTGCTGTCGCTCTCGGACACGCCAGGAAACATGGTGGGTCCAGAGGCGGAAAAGACGGGACTGATCCGTCATTGCTCCCGCCTCTTCGTCATCGGCGCCAACCTGACGGTGCCGATCTTCTCGGTCATCCTCCGCAAGAGCTACGGGCTCGGCGCCATCGCCATGACCGGTGGGAGTTACCAAGCATCGATGTTCTGCGTGTCGTGGCCGACGGGCGAGTTCGGCGGGATGGGGCTCGAAGGCTCGGTGAAACTGGGCTACCGCAACGAACTGGCGGCCATCGACGACACCGACGAACGCCGAGCGATGTTCGACCGGATGGTCCCCGCCGCCTACGCCGCCGGGAAAGCCGTCGTCCGCGCCTCAG
>JBKJLU010000012.1:0-9203 GCA_046596815.1 Acidimicrobiales bacterium
GGCCGGCCGGGTGTCCCGGCCGCAGCGCCGAGCGCGTAGCTCTCGTCCACGACCAACTGGGCCAGCAGGAAGCGGCGCAACCGTCCGCCAGGAATGACCCGAGCCGCGCCGGTGCCGGTGGCGAGGTAGCGGGCGTTGAGGAGGGCGCCTGAAAGCACCGCGGCGGCGGGCACGCCGCCGGCACCGAGTACGGAAACGGCGGCGAACTGGCTTGAACCGGCGAACACGGTGGCCGACATCAACACCGTGATCCATCCGGGCAGACCGGCGGCGTCGGCCAACACTCCATAGGACACGCCGAACACAGTCACGGCCAACACGACGGGTGCGGCCGCGGCCCATCGGTTCGTCGAGGGTTTCCGTCGCTGTTGCACCGGCCGATGTTAGGGATCGGTCACCCGTACGCTGTCGCCGTGGGCTTCTTCGATCGCAACCGCAAGGACCTCGAGAAGCGGGGGATCGATCCCGGTCGTCTCCCGCCCGGCCAGTACTTCACCGACCGGTTTCCGGTGCTCCACGCCGGCAGCGTTCCTCGCTACAGCGACCTTGCCGAGTGGGACTTCAACATCGCCGGACTCGTCGAGGCGCCAGCGACGTTGTCTTGGAACGAGATCATGCGGCTGCCGTCGTCGGAGATCGTCACCGACATCCACTGCGTCACCAAGTGGTCGAAGTTCGACACGGTCTGGCGGGGCGTCGCCTTCGATGACGTGCTCGAAGTGGTCGAGGTGCGCGACGAGGCCACCCACCTCATGTGCCACAGCGAGTTCGGCTTCACCGCCAACGTGCCCCTCGCCGACGTGATCGGCGTCGACGAGAAGGGTCAACCGAAGGCTCTGCTGGCCTATGAGTTCGACGGCCAGCCGCTCGACCCCGAGCACGGCTTCCCGCTGCGCTTCTTCGTTCCTCGGCTCTACTTCTGGAAGTCGGCGAAGTGGTTGCGAGCCCTCGAGTTCATGGCCGGCGACCAGCCCGGATTCTGGGAGCAGAACGGCTACCACATGTACGGCGATCCGTTCCTCGAGCAGCGCCACTGGGGCGACTGAGGAGTTCAGCCGCGAAGCGAGCGCAGGCGAGCGACGACGTCGGGGAACGCCCGGATGAATGCGTCGATGTCGGCCTCGGTGGTCGACCAACCGACGGAGATCCGCAACGAGCGTTCCGCCTCGACACCCATGGCCAGCAACACGGGCGACGGTTCGAGTGACTCCGACGAGCAGGCGCTACCCGAGTGGGCGGCGATACCCGCCTGATCGAGGCCGAGCAGCACGGCTTCGGCCTCGACGCCGTCGACGCCGAGGCACACCACATGGGGCACGCGGTCGTCCTGGTCGCCATAGGTGCGGACACCCTCGACCCCCCCACGGGTTTCGGCAGCAGCATCCCGCCCTCCAAGGCGGGATTCTGCTGCCAAAAGGGCGATGCGCTCGGTCCGGGCGCGGGCTCGGTCGGCATCGTCGGCGAGGGAGGCGGCGGCCAGTTCAGCGGCGACACCGAATCCGACGAGCGCCGGGACGTTCTCGACGCCGCCGCGTCGGGCGCGCTCTTGTTCGCCCCCGACGATGAACGGTTCGAGGCGCAACCCCCGCCGCACCAGCAGCGCTCCGGCGCCCTTGGGGCCACCGAGCTTGTGGGCGCTGACCGACAGGAGGTCGGCACCGAGCGCCACGAAGTCGATCGGATCGTGGCCGGCGGCGATGGCGGCGTCGACATGCACGAGGACGTTGCGCGCTCGGCACCCCTCGACGATCTCGGCCACCGGCTGACGGGACCCGACCTCGTGGTTGGCCCACTGGACGTGCACGAGGGCGGTGGGCGCGAGGTCGACGGCGGCGAGTACCTCCTCGGCGGAGACCCGGCCGAGACCGTCGACCCCGACGGTTACGAGCTCGTGCCGTTCACTCGACGCCAAGACGGCTGAGTGTTCGACGGCGGTAGCCACGATGCGGGCGGGACGGCCCTGGGACCGGGCAGCCCCTCCGAAGGTCGCGGCATTGATGGCCTCGGTGGCTCCGCTGGTGAACACGACTTCGCGGGGTCGCGATCCGAGCAACGCCGCGACCTGCTCACGCGCCTCCTCGAGCGCAGCGCGCGCCATCCGTCCCTCGGTGTGGACGCGTCCAGGGTCGGCGGCGCCGTTCCCGCTGAGCCACCGCACCATCGCCTCGACGACCTCGGGGCGCGCCGGCGACGTCGACGCATGATCGAGGTAGTGCCGACTCACCCATTCCCCTTTTGGCAGCGCAATCCCGTCTTCGGCGGCGGGATTCTGCTGCCAAAACCGGTGGAGGGGTGGGGGGGCGCGTCGGCGGCCCCGCAGTGCCGGGTCAAATGACCGTTGTGCAGGCCGAGTCGCCGAGGGCTCGGGACGACTCGGTCACCGGCATGGTGTCGCCGTAGAGGACGGCGAGCATGCCCCGCACCATGCCACGGTCGATGGCGCAGATGACCGGGTGTTCGTAGGCGGCAACGCCGAACGGGCACTGCTCGTTGATGATGGCCAGCGTGCCGTTGCCGCGCGCCTCGGCATGGGCGGCAAAGCCATGGGCCGTCAGTGCGTCAGCCACCGCCTGCATGGCCGCTCGGCGGGATCGGGAGCCGTCGGTCGGCGACATGCCCGCGGCGAGTGCGCGTCCGTAGTCCTCGCCGACCTCCTCGGCCAGCGCCTGCGCTTCCTCCACGGGGAGATGCGCCAGCGTTCGGCCGAGCAGCGTGACGATGAGGTCGTCGCGCCTCGACGGAAAGTCGATCGACCCTTTGTCCGACGCCTTGTAGTGCTTCGACGGCCGTCCGGCGCCCCGGCCCTCGCTGCGGATGACCTGCACCTCGAGATACCCGCCGGCGGCCAACTTGTCGAGGTGGTGGCGGGCGACGTTGGCGTGCAGCGAGAACTTCTCCGCGACCTCGCCGGCCGTCACCCCATCGGACGCGCTGCGGGCCACGAGGTAGATCTCGCGTCGGGTCGGGTCACCGAAGGCGGAGGTGACCGCTGCGACCATCGCACTGAAGTCGTCCCCCGTGAGGGGTACCGGACCCACGCCGGTAATATTACCTATCGAGATAGGGGAAATCCCCGAACCCGCCTGGAGCCCACGAATTGACTGTCACCCGCGAGCAAGTCGTCGAGGCCCTGCGCCCCGTCCAAGACCCGGAATTGCACCGCAGCATCGTCGATCTGGACATGGTTCGCGACGTCGAGATCCGGGGCGCAGCGGTCAAGGTGACGGTGGCGCTGACCGTGGCCGGATGCCCGTTGCGGGCCGAGATCACCAGCCGGGTCACCAACGCCGTGCAGGCCATGGACGGCGTCGAGAAGGTCGTGGTCGACCTCACGGTGATGACGGACGAGCAGCGGGCGGCGTTGAAGAACAAGCTCCAGGGATCTGGTGCGGCCGGGCACGATCACGCTGGCCACGACCACGGTGGCCAGCCCGCAGCCCGCAAGCCCATTCCCTTCAACGAGCCCGGCGTCAAGACCCGCGTGCTCGGCATCGCCTCGGGCAAGGGCGGCGTCGGCAAGTCGTCGGTCACGGTGAACCTCGGGCTGGCGCTGGTCAAGCAGGGATACGAAGTCGCCATCTTCGACGCCGACGTCTACGGGTTCTCCGTCCCCAAGATGCTCGGGATCGACCAGGACCCGGTGGTCATCGACGGGATGATCGTGCCGCCGGTGGCCTTCGGATTGAAGGCATTCTCGATGGGCTTTCTCGTCGAGGAAGACCAGCCGGTGATCTGGCGCGGCCCCATGCTGCACAAGTACCTCGAGCAGTTCCTCACCGACGTCTACTGGGGCGAGCCCGACTTCCTGCTCGTCGACATGCCCCCCGGCACCGGCGACATCGCCATCTCCATGGCCCAGTATCTGCCTCGGGCGGAGATCTACGTCGTGACCACACCCCAGCCGGCGGCGCAGCGGGTGGCCCAGCGTTCGGCCTACATGGCGGCCAAGGTCAATCTCAAGGTCCACGGCGTGATCGAGAACATGAGCTGGTTCACCGGCGACGACGGCAAGCGGTACGAGCTCTTCGGCGCAGGTGGCGGACAGGCGCTGGCCGACAAGTTGGGGGTTCCCCTTGCGGGGCAGGTCCCGCTCGTGCCGGCGCTGCGCGAAGGAGGCGACGACGGCCATCCGGTGGTCGCCGCCGATCCGGGGGGCGAGGTTGCGTCGGCCTTCGCCGCCCTGGCCGACTTCGTCGTTGGCAACGCCCCCAAGCAGATCTACCGCACCGAACTCACGATCAAGTAGCGAGCCCCGGGTTCTTACGATCCTCGGAACAGCCGCCGCGTGAGGTCCGCCGGGACGGTGGGCTCCGTACTCTGAGCACATATGAGGACACTCGAGCCGGAGGCATCGGCCGCTCCTGAGGGGAAGCCCGCACCGAGCGAGGGCACGCCCATCGGACGGCGGGTCGTGCTCGGCATGCTGGGGCTCGGCGCCGCCGGGATCGTGCTGGGCAAATCGGTGCAGGACGGGTTGGCGCGCGTGCTCTCCCCGAACATCGCCGCCCTGCTCCCGTCGGGCGGGCGCTTCCGCATCTATTCGGTCACCGGCTTCCTGCCCCGCAAGTCGACCGCCGTGTATTCGTTCACGCTCGACGGCATGGTCGATCGGCCGCTCGAACTCGGCTTCTCCGATCTGACCTCGATGCCGGCCACGACGCTGATCAAGGACTTCCAGTGCGTCACCGGATGGCGGGTACCCGAGGTGCAGTGGAAGGGCGTAAAGCTGGCCGACCTGCTCGACGCCGCCGGGGTGCGGGCCGGCGCCACCGCGCTTCGTCTCTACTCCTTCGACGGCGTCTACACCGAGAGCCTCACCCTCGAACAGGCGCGACGCGACGACGTCCTCGTGGCCTACGAGATGGAGGGCAAGCCGGTATCGACGCCCCACGGCGGACCGGTTCGCCTCCTCATGTCGCCGATGTATGGCTACAAGTCGATCAAGTGGCTCAACCGCATCGAGGTCGTCGACAAGGTCGTCCCCGGGTTCTGGGAAGAGCGGGGATACGACGTCGATGCCTGGGTCGGAACGAGCAACGGCCGCACGGATAGTCCGGTCGAGTGACCGCCCCCACTGCCCCGACCGCCCCGACCGTTGTCGTCGACCGGGTTCTGCGCTTCGATCGGCCCGAGCGCAACGTCCACTGGTTCTCGGCGATGCTCGTCGGGGTCTGCCTGTTGACGGCCGCCGCCCTCTACTTTCCGGCGATCGCCGTCATCATCGGTCGCCGCACCGTGGTCAAAGACATTCACGTGGTCAGTGGCCTGCTCCTTCCGCTGCCCTTCCTGGTGGTGCGCCTCGGGCCGTTCTTGTCGCAGCTCCGGGCCGATGTGCGCCGCCTCAACCGCTTCGACCTCCACGACCGGCGCTGGCTGCGGTCGCTCGGCCGGGATCCCTTCATCGAGAACGGCAAGTTCAACGCCGGCCAGAAGCTCAACGCCGCCTTCACCCTCGGAGCGGTGTTGCTCTTGCTGGTCACCGGGTCGATCATGCGGTGGTTCGGGCCGTTCCCGCTCACGTGGCGCACCGGCGCCACCTTCGTCCACGACTGGACGTCGTTTGCCCTTTTGATCGTGCTCGTCGGCCACGTCGGCAAGGCCTTCGCCGACAAGGAGGCGCTCGGCGGGATGACCGGCGGCACCGTCAGCCGGAAGTGGGCCAAGCGCCACGCCCCCCGCTGGCTCGAGGAAGTGACGACCCCGCCCGAGCGCTGACGTTCTGTGTGCGTTCGGGGGCCCTGGAGCCCGGAAACGCACAGAGATCGCCAGTTCGGCTACACCCCCCGGGGCAACTTGGCGGGATCCCATCCCAGGTGCTGCTCCGCCATGCGTAGGGCGTAGCGGTCGGTCATGCCGCTGACGTGGTGGACGGCGGAGGCCAACGGATCGGCGAGCGCGGACGGCTCTTCGGTGAGTGCCTCAGGGTGGGCGGCGAACCACTCGGTCAGGGCCCGCAACACCTCGATCACCCGGTCGGCCTGGCGGACGCTCTCGGGACGCAGGTAGATCCGCTCGAAGTTGAACGCCCGAAAGGCGGCCAGGGCGCCGGCCTCGGCGGCGCCCATGGACACGCCGCCTGTGGACTCGATGGCCCCGAGCATCGAGGTGATGAACCCGTTGAGCTGGGCTGAACGGCGTACCCCGACGACCTCGCTCACCTCCTCGGGCAGATCGGAGCGGCGGATGATGCCGGCGTGGACCGCATCCTCGAAGTCGTGGCACACGTAGGCGATGCGGTCAGCCCACGCCACGACCTCCCCCTCGGCCGTCATCGGCGCCGGGCGGTTCCACGAGTGGTTGCGGACGGCGTCGAGGGTCTCGGCGCACAGGTTCAAGGGCTCGAGCACGACGTCGGCCCCATAGACGGCGTGGTGGTAGCCACCCTCCAGAAACGGCGAGAGCGCCTCCTCCGAGGCATGACCTGCCGGCCCGTGCCCGCAGTCGTGGGCCAGGGCGGCGGCCTCGGCCAGGGCCACGTTGAGGCCGGCCGGCCGGGCAATGCCCACCGCGACCTGGGCCACCTCGATGGCGTGGGTCAGGCGGGTGCGGAGGTGGTCGTCGTCCGGAGCGATGAACACCTGACACTTCCCGGCCAAACGGCGGAAGGGGCGGGAGTGCTGAATCCGGTCGCGGTCGCGCTCGAAACAGGTACGAAACGGATCGGGTTCCTCCGGGCGGGCACGGCTGCCGGCACCCACCGCCCGGGCCGCGCCCGGAGCCAGCAGGGTGCGCTCGAGCTCTTCTCGAGCGGCGCGGTCGGCCAGCCGGTGGGGCGCGCCACCCACCGCCGCGGCCCGGTGGGCGGTGATCAGATCGCCGGCGGAGGGGGGCGAGGTCATGGAGGAAACGTAACCAACCCCTGTGACAGGAACTAGAAACGGGAGCGTGTTGGACCTGCTGGCGTCGTTCACCTACGAACCGATCGTCAAGATCCCGATCGGGCCACTTCGCATCTCACCCCACGGCATCGGCATCGCCGTCGGCTTCCTCCTCGGCGCCCGCCTGATGATGCCCGAGGCGGCCAAGAGGGGCATTCGTGAGGACGACGTCTACACGATCCTCATCCGGGCGGCCATCGGTTCGCTGATCGGCGCCCGACTGGCCTACGTGGCCAACCACCTCGGCGACTACACCGACAACCCGCTCGAGATCTTCAAGATCTACGAGGGCGGGATTTCACTCCTCGGTGGAATCTTCGGCGCCATCCTGCTCGCCCTGCCAGTGGCCAGGAAGCTGCGCCTCGACGCCTGGAAGATGCTCGATGCCTCGGCGGCGGGCATCGCCCTGGGCATCCTCATCGGGCGCATCGGCGACTTGGTGGTCGGCGACCATCTCGGCAAGCCCACCACCTTCTTCCTCGGGTACAGGTGCCAACCCGGCGTCGACACCGCGTCCCCCTGCATCGGCGACGTAGTCCACCAGCCGCATCTCTACGACCTCTTTTTCGTGACCCTGCTCTTGGTCTTGTTGCTCCGGTTGCGGCGGGCGCCCCATCGCTACGACGGGTTCGAAATCATCGTGTTCGGGGCCCTCTACGGCGTCGCCCGCTTCATCGAGGACTTCTTCCGCATCGACGAGACCCACGGCCTCGGCCTCACCGGGAGTCAGTGGACGTCGGTGGTCACCGTGCTGATCTGCGCCTACTGGTTGGCCTTCGTGAAGCGGACGCCGAAGTGGGGCCACTGGCGCACCCCCGAGCCCGAGGTCTCCAGTGCGGGTACTGACGAGGCGCCGCCTACGATGACGGCTCATCCGCCCGACCCATCCATACGGGTCGAGGGGAACAGGGAGGAAAGCTAAGTGGAAGTCCGGATCGGCGTCACCCAGGTACCGCGAGAGATCGAGATCGAGATCGCGGATGGGACGCGTGACCAGGTCGTGAAGGACATCGAGGCGGCCCTGGCCAAGGGTGAGGGCATCCTCTGGCTGACCGACCGGCGTGGGAAGACCGTGGGTGTCCCCTCGGCCAAGATCGCGTACGTGGAGATCACCCAGGCCGAGGAGCGTCGGGTCGGCTTCGGCGTCAGCTAGTTGAGCGACCTCCTCGACCGGCGGCTGCTGTTCGTTACCGGCAAAGGCGGGGTCGGCAAGACGACGGTCGCGGCGTCGCTGGCGCTGCTGGCGGCATCACGGGGGAAGCGGACGTTGGTGGGGGAGGTCGACGCCAAGGGCAACCTGGCCGACTTCTTCTCCGTCGAGCCGACGGTGTGGAAGCCCCGCGAGGTGCAGCCCAACCTCTTCGCCATGTCGATGGACACCGAGGAGAGTCTCAAGGAGTATCTGAGCCTCCAACTCAAGATCCCCCTCATGGCCAAGATCGGGCCCCTCGCCCGCATCTTCGACTTCGTGGCCACGGCCGCTCCCGGCGTGCGCGAAGTGCTCACCGTCGGCAAGTTCTTGTGGGAGACCGACCAGCGCAACTACGACCTGGTCGTCGTCGATTCCGCGGCCTCCGGCCATGTCATCGGACAGCTCGCCGCGCCCCAGGCCATCAACGAACTGGTGAGCGTGGGCGCCCTGCGCAAGCAGACCGGATGGATGATCGACATCCTCGCCGACCCCGGCCGCACCGGCGTGTGCCTCGTCGCCACCCCGGAGGAGATGCCGGTCAACGAGACCATCGAGTTGGCGGCGCGGCTCGAGGCCGAGACCCAGGTGTCGCTGGCCGCAGTGATCGTCAACCGGGTGCTGCCCGAGCTGTTCGCGCGCGGTGAGGAGGAGGTCTTCGAGCGACTCGAATCTGCGGAGGGACGGACGGCGCTGGCGGCGGCGGTCGGCCCGGGGGCCGAGCCCGTGCTCGATGCCGCCCGTCTCGCGGTGACGTTGCGCCGCACCCGCGCCGGCCATCTCGACCATCTGCGGTCGTCGCTTCCATCCGGGTTGCCGTTGCTCTACGTGCCCGAGCTGTTCACCAAGGCCCACGGGCTGCGCTCGACCCGGTTGGTGGCCGACGCCCTCGGCGAAGAGTTGGGCTACTAGATGGCGCGGGGTGTTGCAGGCGTCGGCGCCGGCGGCGGTGGCGCTTCGACGATCGAGCAGCTCGTCGCGGCGAAGGACGTGGCGGTGTTTTGCGGATCGGGCGGTGTCGGAAAGACGACGACGGCCCCCGCCGTCGCCGCCATGGTGGCGGTGAAGCAGGGCGGAAAGATCCTGGTACTCACCGTCGATCCGGCCCGCCGCCTCGCCAACGCTCTCGGCCTCGA
>JBKJLU010000238.1:0-4028 GCA_046596815.1 Acidimicrobiales bacterium
TGATGCGGCTCCGCATCTCGTGCATGCGGGTGAACATCTCGTCGTCGTTCGAGTAGGCGTCGGCACCGACGCCATAGAGCTGCAACGCCTTGGGCGTGCTGCCCCCGCTCTGGTCGAGAGCGGCGATGAAACCCTTGCCGGTACGAACCTTTTCGAACTGCTCCTTGTCCATCCCGGCAGGCTACTTAGGTCATCGCCGGGCTCGCACCACCGACGGGAGCGCAGCCGTCACCTCGGAGGCCGCTTCGACCAGTGCGGCCTCGATCTTCTTGGCCGACCGGATCGGGAGCACGGTGTGAGCCACGACCTCGGTGCGACTTTGGGTCAAGCCACCCGTCCGGAAGAATCGGCGGGCCACGTGGCCGACGACGACCACCTCGTCGCCGGCGACGAGGGTCGAGGCGACCGCCGGTGGGTCGTGCCACACCACCGGCACCGAATCGGCCCGCGCCGCCCCCGGGCGCCGGATGGCGAGATCGAGTCCGACCACTCGATCACCCGAGGCCGGAAGGACCCGCTCCTCGGCGGGTCGGGACAGGCAGCCGCGAATGGCGACGACGTTCAACATGGCAATTCCTCCTGAAGACAGACGGTCGATTTCGGCAGGGGGAAGCGCCACTTCGGACTCTAGGGTGGGGGTGTGACAGCGACAACGGGTGGTCGCGTGTTCCACCTCATGACGGGGGCCGCCTGGGCGGTCGCCTCGCCGTCCGTCGATGCCGGCGGACCGATCGCCGCCGACCAGTTCGAACGCCACGGGTTCGTCCATTGCTGCTTTCGCGAACAGCTGTGCGAGATCGCCATGTGGTGGTTCGACGAGGAGGACGACGACCTCTTCGTCCTCGAGCTCGACCCGACGTCGTTGACCCCGGAGCTCCGTTTCGAGGCGCCGCAGGGTGTTCTCGAGGCGGCGGGTCGGTGGTATCCCCATCTCTTCGGTCCGATCGACGGCGGAGCCGTCGTCGCTGTTCACGAACTGGAGCGAGACTCGACCGGCGAGATCGCACTCCCCCCGACCATCGCCTCCCCCGCTCCTGGCTTCCAGGTCACCGGACGACTCCCCGGTGACGCCGACGAGGTCGAGCGGGTGGTCCAGTGGCGATCCGGTTCACTTTCCGGCGACGATGCCTGGATCGCCGAGGCGGGCTCCGCCCTCGACGCCGGCCGGCTCGTGCCCCTGATCGGCGGCATCTCGGCGCTTCCCGACCTCGGGCGGGCCTACGAAACGTTCGCCCTCCTCGACCATGTCGCGACCGAGATCTGCCGCTACGAGGGCGACGGTTTCTTCGTGGCCGACCCGTGAGCGACCTCGTCCACACCATCGACGCCCGGATGCACGACAAGGCCCACAACCTGTCGTGCTACTTCCTCCCCGGGCCGCGGCCGACCCTGGTCGAGCCCGGTCCCGAGTCGAGTCTCGACAACGTGATCGCCGCCCTCGAGGGGTTCGGCGTCGGGCCCGACGACCTCGCGACGATCGTCGTCACCCACGTCCATCTCGACCACGGCGGGGGTGCCGGCAAACTGGCCGAGCGCTTCCCCAAGGCGGAGGTGGTGGTGCACCTCCAGGGAGCCCGCCACCTTCAGCACCCTGAGCGCCTGGTGGCCAGCGCCACCCGCGTCTACGGCGACGAGAACATGGCGACGTTGTGGGGATCGATGCAACCCGTCCCCGAAGATCGGCTGCGCGCCGTCGACGAGGGCGACCGCATCGATCTCGGAGGAGGCCGCCATCTCGAGGTCCTGTACACCCCCGGGCACGCCAAACACCTGATGTGCCTGATCGACTCCGAGACCGGCGGCGTGTTCGTCGGCGACGCCGTGGGGATCACCCTCCCGCACTCCCACCTCGTCCGCCCGACGGTGCCGCCTCCCGACATCGACCCCGATCTCATCGTCTCCCAACTCGAACGCCTCGCCGCCCGGGGCGTGACATCGATCAACTTCGCCCACTTCGGCATCGACCACGACGTCGACGCGATGCTCGATCAAGCCATCCGCCGCATCCGGCGGTGGGACGACCTCACCCGGATGGCCGTGGCCGACGGGCTCGATGCGTCCGGCCTGGCTCAGCGACTCGCCGTGGCCACCCACGCCGACTACGAGGCCGAAGGCTTCGCTCCCGAGGTCATCGCCGCCGCCGAGGATCGCACCAACTACGCGATGGAGGCCGCTGGCCTCCATCGCGCCCACACCCACTGAGGGATCGTCAGCGGATCGAGGAGAGGCGCTCGGCCACGTCGAAGCTGTCGGGGTCGTGCATGAGGATGCGGCGGAAGAGCTCGCGGGCCCGGGGGATCTCGCCGGCCCGCTCGTAGAGGTCGGCCAGGGCGTACCAGGTGCGGAGGTGGTGCGTCTTGGGTTTCTTCTGGTCGGTCTTCGCCCGCTCGAGCAATTCGATGGCCTCGGCCATGCGGTGCCGTTCGGCCAGCGAACCCGCCATGACGAGGCGGCCCTCGGCCAGCACGTCGGGTGCGGGCGCCGAACGGCGAAGCTCTTCCCACAGCTCGTCGACGTGGCGCCAGCGCTTCTTGGCCCGGTAGCAGTCGGCCAGCGCCGGATGCTGATCCAGGCTGTCGCTGATCGCCCGGAAGGCTTCCAGCTCCTTGATGGCGGCCTCCCAACGGCCCAGCCGGTACAGGGTCAGGCCGTGGAGCTCTCGCACGGACGCGGCGCCGGGCGCCTGCTCGGACAACGGCTTGAGCATGCGCAGGGCGTCGCTGAAGCGCTCTCGTTCGTAGGCGCCGGTCGCCGCCGTCAGTCGTTCGTTGACCCGCACCGCCAGCTTGGCGCCACCCACGGCTTCGGCCACTTCCGAGGCCACCTCGGCCGGCAGCGTCTTCGGCTTGCGCTGGCGAGGCCCTTCGGCGGGTGCCGGAGCGGTTGTGGCCTGGCGGGGATCGCGGCCCCTCGAGCGCACAGACGGGCGCCGTACCGGCTTGGCCTCTCCGTCATGCACCCAGACCTCGGGCTCCCAGGCCTCGGGCGCCCCGGCGGCGCCCTCGTCGCCCCGAGAACGGGCCACCGCGTCGCGCCAGGCCGTTGACGCCGGACCGGCCCCGTCCTCCTTCAACAATCGGGTGCCCTTGCGAGCAAGTGACCCCCAAGTCTTCGGCGACCGCGCCTCTTCGGCGTTCTGCCGGAACGGCGGACGTCCTCGAACCTCGTCGCGGCCCGTCGCGCCACCGGATCGGGCACCGGTCCGCCCCCGAGGCTGGTCTCGAGCGTCGTCGCGACCGCCACGAGCATCTCGAGCGTCGCGCCCACGGGCCGGTGTGGCCTGTCCTCGACGAGACACCTCCGCGCCCCGACGCGGCGGGGGCGACGCGTCGCGCGACCACGGACGGTCTTCGCCGCGTTCTCGCGACGACTCGCCCCGGCCGGCGGTGCCAGCTCCGCCTCGACCTGCTCCCGCGGACCCACTGCGTCCTGCGGTGCCACCCGAAGATCGGGGAGCCGGTCGTCCCGTCCGATCGACACTCGAGCTGGGCTTGCGGGCGCCGGTTCCCGGCAAGGCATTGCGTCCCGACCGGTTGTCGGACGAGCTCTGACGACGGCCAGGAGCGCGCCCCTCACTCGCAGCACGGGCGCGACGAGATTCAGGATCCGGCAAGGGCATGCGCCGGAGTGTACCGGTCCCCTGACGCGACGAAGCCCCCGCCGGAGCGGGGGCTTCGTTCAGCGATTGATTCCGGCGACGTCCTACTCTCCCAGGGGATCTCTCCCCAAGTACCATCGGCGCTGGCAGGCTTAACTTCCGTGTTCGGTATGGGAACGGGTGTGACTCCGCCGCTGTGGCCACCGGAAATCTTGCATCGCAGGGTATTGTCCCTGTGAGCGTTCCATAGCGAGCACGTGCATAAATAATCTCCAAGCCCTCGGCCGATTAGTACCGGTCAGCTAAACACATTGCTGTGCGTACACTTCCGGCCTATCAACGTGGTCGTCTGGCCACGGGCCTTACCTGGTTATCCAGTGGGTGATCTCATCTTGGAACAGGCTTCGCGCTTAGATGCTTTCAGCGCTTA
>JBKJLU010000250.1:0-12115 GCA_046596815.1 Acidimicrobiales bacterium
TCGAGATCCTGCAGTTGGCCTCGGCCGAGGGACGAGTCATCGTCTCCGAGGACACCGACTTCGGGGCGCTGCTCGCGCACTCCGGCGTAACCGCTCCTTCGTTCGTGCTCCTTCGCGGTTCGGAGCCGGTGACTCCCGACGGCCAGGTGTCGGTGCTCGTCGCCAACCTGCCCAGCCTCGAACGCGATCTCGCCGAGGGCGTGATCATCGTTTTTTCGCGTGGCCGCATCCGCATTCGACCACTGCCGATCCGACCTCAGGAGTGAGGCGCTTCGGTCCCGGCGGGACCTCGTTGGTACCGTCTCATGCCGGCCGATGACAGAGCGTTCTCGTTTCGTAAGTCACGTGAAGGTCACGCCGGGGTCACGAACAGCATTGTCAGAACCTGGAATCTGCAGAAAGTAGGCTCTGAGCAGGACTTTTGCTAGCTTCAGACGCACCCCGCGGGCGTAGTTCAGCGGCAGAACATCAGCTTCCCAAGCTGAGAACGCGAGTTCGATTCTCGTCGCCCGCTCCAAGCAACTCCTCCCTCCAGGGTTTTGGAGGGTGAGAGCGCTCGGTCCGTATCGTCTCACCCTCCAAAACCCCGAAAGCGGCGCGGCCCGCTACGGCTCGGAGAAGGGGATGACAACGACGGGGCATGTTGCGTGGTGCACGACCTGTTGGCTCACCGACCCGAGCAGCAATCCGGCGAATCCGCCTCGGCCTCGTGATCCGATGACGATCAGGTCGGCTCCTTTGGCGGCCTGGAGGATGGCGTGCGCAGGAGAGTCGCGCACGAGAGTGCGGCTGATCGGCGCCACGAGGCCGGACTGGTCCTCGGCCTCGACGATCGTTTCGAGCAGCTTCTCGCCCGCGTCCTCGTAGAGCGTCGGCACCATGAGCGTGGACGCAATCGGATATTCGCCGCCGATGTAGACGTCGTGCCAGGCGTACACGGCTTCGAGTGCAGCCTGGTGGCACCTCGCCTCGTCGATGGCCCAGCGAAGGGCGATTCCCGATGCCGGTGATCCGTCGACACCAACCACGATGCGTTCCATGACGTTCCTCCTGTGATGCGTGGGCTGTTCCCTCATCGTGGACGGTTGCGGGCCAAGCCACAAGGGCCATTGGTCCTCTCGGTCGTGTCGGGCCGTCGTCAAGCAGTCCGAAAGCCCGGCGCGTCCGGGACCTTCGGCCCTGTTGACCTCTGCCCTGCGCAACCACCATGGAAGTGACAGTTCTCAACGCTTCAAGGAAGAAGTGCAGATGAAACGCAGAACCCTCGATGTCCTCTTCAGCGCCGGTGGGATGGCACTGGCAGGACTGTTGCTCGTTCTCGCCCTCGTGATGACCAGCAACGCCGACTTCGCCAAGGGCTATGTGCGAGACCAACTGAGCCAACAGAACATCACCTTCAAGACGCTCGACGCCCTGACACCGGAAGAGAAGGAGTCGGCCTGTGTCGTGGCCTTCGCCGGACAGCCGCTCACGAGCGGCAAGCAAGCCGAGTGCTACGCCAACGACTTCATCGGCCTGCACGTCAAGGCCATCGCCAACGGCCAGACGTACGCCGATCTCGGCCAGCCACAGACCGAACTAAGCGAACAGGTCGCCGTGGCCACAAAGACGAACGATGCTGCGCTACCCGCCCTGCAGAAGCAATTGACGGCCGTCACCGCGCAGCGCGAGCTTTTGTTCAAGGGCGAGACCCTCCGCGGCCTACTGCTCACGTCCTACGGATTCAGCGTCTTCGGCGTCAAGGGGGCAGAGGTGGCCACCGTCGCCTTCGGGGCGGCGGCGCTCCTGGCGCTGCTCTCCCTCGCCGGATTCCTCAACGCCTTCACCACCCCGAAGAACGAAGTCTTCGCCGCTCCCGAGCGGACGATGAGGAACGGCATTGCCAAGGATCGCGACCTGATCCGCATCTGACAACGGACCAGATCGAGCTCTACCGGAGTGGCGGATCCAAGGGGATCCGCCACTCCAGCGCGCTTCCACCGGACGTCGCCGCCCGCACCTCGAAGTGGCCACCGTGGCGGGCGGCGCGGGCCCCCATGTTCTTGAGTCCATGACCTCGCCTCGCGGTTGGTCCAGGCGGGCCGATGCCGTCGTCGGTCACCTGCAGGCGGAGCTGATTCGTCGCCGACACGAGCACCTCCACCCTCGAGGCCTTGGCATGACGGGCGACGTTGCTCAATGCCTCTCGCAGGGTCGCAACGAGTTCAGAGGCGATGTCGTCGTTGACGGCGGACTCAACCGGGCCGTCGAACATGCACGTCGGGCGGAAGCCGAGGGTGGCGGTCGACTCATTTGCCAAGGCCAGGACCCGGTCGCGCAACCCGCCCCCCGTGGACGCGCGGGTCGTCTCGAGGGAAAAGATTGCCGACCGGATGTGCTTCACCGTGAGGTCGAGATCGTCGACGGCCGACTCGATGCGGGCGATCGCCTGATCGGCGTCCGTGCGCACGAGCTTGGCCGTTCCCTGCAACGACAGCCCCGAGGCAAACAACCGCTGGATGACGGTGTCGTGGAGGTCACGGGCGATGCGCTCACGATCCTCGACGAGCGCCAGTTCCTGCACTCGGCTTTGCAACCGGATGTTCTCGATGGCGACGCCCGCGGCTGTGGCCAAGCCGACCACCAGCTCCTCGTCGACGTCGGTGAACGCCTCGGCGCTCGTCTTGTCGGTCAGGTAGAGATTCCCGAAGACCTGGCCGCGAACCCGCAGCGGCACGCCGAGAAACGACCGCATCGGAGGATGGTTGGGCGGAAACCCGTAGCTGTCCGGATGCTCCCGTAGATCGGGGAGGCGCAGCGGCTGGGCGTCGACGATGAGCACGCCGAGAAGGCCGTGCCCCCGCGGGAGATCACCGATGGACCTCTGCTGTTCGGCGTCGATCCCGACCGTGACGAACTGCGACAGGCCCGTGCCGGCGACGTCGAGCACCCCGAGCGCCCCATAGCGGGCATCGACCAGTGCCACCGCAGACTCCACGATCCTGCGCAACATGCTCGGGGCGTCGAGGTCCGACCCGAGAACGAGCACAGCATCGAGCAACTCTCGCAAGCTCCTCGGGCCGGCAACCTCGGACATGGTTGATCACCCTACGAGGACTTGAGCGTGCCAAGCCCGGGGCGAGTCACAATGGAGAGGTGCCGTTACGGGTGTTCCTCCTCGACGACCACGAGGTGGTCCGCCGAGGCGTACGCGAACTGCTGGAAGCCGAGGCCGACATCGAGGTCGTCGGCGAGGCGGGCAGTGCGGAAGAAGCGTACGGAAGGATTCCGGCCACCCGCCCTGACGTCGCCATCCTCGACGTCCATCTCCCCGACGGGAACGGCGTGGAGGTCTGCCGGGAGATCCGCTCGAAGCACACCGAGATCGCCTGCCTGATGCTGACGTCGTTCGCGGACGACGAGGCCCTCTTCAGCGCCATCATGGCGGGAGCCGCCGGCTACCTGCTGAAGCAGGTGAGGGGCACCGACATCGTCGACGCCGTCCGCCGGGTCGGCCGGGGCGAGTCGACGCTGGACCCGGCGCTCACGACGAGGGTGCTCGAGCGGCTCCGACATCCGCCGGTCGACGAGCTCTCCGGCCTCACCGATCAGGAACGACGCGTTCTTGATCTGATCGCTGAGGGCATGACGAACCGCCAGATCGGTGAGCAACTCTTCCTTGCGGAGAAGACGGTCAAGAACTATGTGTCGAACCTCTTGGCCAAGCTGGGGATGGGACGACGTTCCGAGGCGGCCGCCTACGCCGCCCGCCTCTCCGAACGGCGCAAAACCCAGAACCCGTTCGGCTGACTACAGGTAGGCCTCGGGGTGCAGCATCCACTCCGGCTCGGCCGTCCGCAAGCGCCGGCCGGTGATCCACTTCGGACGCAGGACGAGCCAAGAAGTCTTCTCCACGAGCCACGGTCGGGGATCGAACTCCTCCCTCATCAGATCGGCCTCGGCCTGGTCGAGGTGATGAAGATCGCCGCGCACCACCACCGACCAACCCTGCCGGTGGTAGTGATCGATGCCGTCGATCTCGAAGGCGACGTGCTCGGGCGCTCGGTCGACGGAGCTCCCCGGTCCTGTCCGGAAGAGGATCGCCGTACCCTCCGCGTCGCTCAGCATCCGATAGTTGAGGGGAACGACCAGTGGATAGTCGTCGATCACCATGGCGAGACGTCCGACGGTGCCGAGCCCGAGCTGCATGAGGCAATCCTCGGGAGAGAGTTCTTCCAGTGGCGAGGCGACTGCATTGTTGGCCATGACGTCCACCTTGCTCCCCCAATTCGGAAAGGGTTAGGGCCGAACGTCCCGATTCACCAGGCGGCGGGGGCGTAGTCCTTGAGGAAACAGCCGAAAAGGTCCTCGCCCTGCTCACCGCGCACGATCGGGTCGTACACCCGGGCAGCGCCGTCGACCAGGTCGAGGGGCGCGTGAAAGCCCTCCTCGTGGAGGCGGGCCTTCAGCGGATGGGGGCGCTCGTCGGTGATCCACCCGGTGTCGACCGCGGTCATGAGGATGCCGTCCGTCTCGAGCATCTCCTGGGCGCTCGTACGGGTCAGCATGTTCAGCGCGGCTTTGGCCATGTTCGTGTGGGGATGGCCCGGGCCCTTGTAGACCCGCCCGAACTGCCCCTCCATCGCCGACACGTTCACGACGTAGGTGCGTCGCGCCGGGGACGCAGCCAACGACGCCCGAAGGCGACTGATGAGAATGAACGGCGCCACGCTGTTGCACAGCTGGACTTCGAGGAACTCGACGGCGTCGACCTGCTCGACCTGCCTCGTCCAGCTGTTCACGTCGTCGAGATCGGGCCTTAGTCCGCCGGCGTCGATGGCGGTCTGATCGGCCACGCGGTCGAGCGAGGCCGAACCACTGGTGAGGGCGAGGGCGGTGAGGGCGTGCGCGGTGAAGTCAGGCGGGCGACCGGCCGAAAGGGCTGGCGGGTGCGCGGCGCGGGCGTGACCGAGCTCGATCACCTCGGGCAACTCGCCCGCAGGGAGACCGGACGACTCGGCGGTGACCAGCGCGGCGTACGCGCCGGCAGTGCGTCGGACGGTCTGGGCGGCGTTGTTGATCAGTATGTCGAGATGCCCGCGCGACGCGACGGCATCGGCGAGCGCGATCACCTGCACCGGGTCGCGGAGGTCGATACCCACGATGTGGAGCCGGTGCAGCCAGTCGGCGTGGTCGGGCATCGACGTGAAGCGGCGCACGGCGTCCGTCGGGAATCGAGTCGTTATCGTGGTGTCGGCGCCGTCGCGGAGGAGTCTGAGTGCGATGTGCATGCCGATCTTGGCCCGACCACCGGTCAACAGCGCTCGCCTTCCGCGGAGGTCGATGCGGGACTCACGCCGGGCGCGGTTGCGGACCGCACAGGGCGGACACAGCTGGTGGTAGAAGGCATCGACGTCCGCATACCTCTGCTTGCACGTGTAGCACGCGCGCGCATTCCGCAAGGTGCCGGCGAGGGACGCGGTTGCCGCTTGGGAGAGGGGAAGGCCGCGCGTCTCATCGTCGATGCGACCAGGGGCACCCGTGGCCGTGGCCGCGGTCACGGCCTCGTCGTGGGCGATGGCGGCGTCGCGTCGTTCACGCCGGCGGCGCTCCTTGACCTGCTTGAACAGCCGGCCGGTCGCCTCCCGCACGACGACGGCGTCCGGATGATCGACGGGGAGTTCATCGAGCTCCCGAAGGACGGACAGCGCGATCTCCAGGCGATCGGATTCGATCCCCGTCATCAGCCCCGGAGGAACGCAGTGAGGGCGTCGCGCAGCATTGGCGCATCGGCGCCGGCCATGAGTTCGCGGGCCGAGTGCATGGCCAGCATCGGGGCTCCGACGTCGACGACGCTGATGCCCAGCGTCGCCGCCGTGATCGGGCCGATGGTCGACCCGCACGGGATGTCGGCGCGATGGGCGTACCACTGCACCGGTACGTTCGCGGCTTCGCAAGCGGCCACGAACACCTGGGCCGAGCGGGCGTCGGTGGCATATCGCTGGTTCACGTTGGTCTTGATGACCGGACCTCCACCGAGCGCGATCGGATGGTTCGGCTCGTGGCGCTCAGGAAAGTTGGGGTGGGTGCCGTGGGCCATGTCGCTCGACGCACAGGTGGTGCCGGCCAGCAGCCGTCGCCGCCGAATCGGATCGGGGAACAGCCGCTCGAGCACCGACTCGACCAGCGGACTCCCCGCGCCACGATTGGTGTTCGACCCGATCTCCTCGTGGTCCCACAGCGCGATCAGTCCGCGTCGGGTCGCGAGCAGCGCCTCGACCGCGGCCCACGACGAACAGAGGTTGTCGAGACGGGGCGCGGCCAGCATCGAGCCGTCCGATCCGACGGCGGCGGACGGCGCGAGGTCGTGCGTCATGACGTCCCACGCCACGACGTCGCCCGAGGCGACGCCGGCCCGCGCGCAAAGCCACTCGGCAAACGAACCAAAGCTCGACGACCCCATCCCCCAGAGGGGCGCCGTGTGCCGCTGCGGGTCGACGAGCAGGCCCTTCGACGACACCTCCCGATCGAGATGGATCGCCAACTGCGGCAGATGCAACACCGGGTCGTCGGTCCGCACGAGCACGACCCGACCGTCGCGCAGCACCACACGCCCCGAGAGGCCCAGATCGCGGCCGAGCCAGGAGTTCAACAGCACTCCGCCGTAGGGCTCGAGGGCGAGTTGGCGGACGCCGAGACGGTTCATCTCCGGCTGGGGCTTGACCCGCAGGTTCGGCGAATCCGTGTGGGCGCCGACCATGCGCAGACCGGTGTCGACGGCGTCGCCGAGGCCTGACCAGGCCACGATCGAGCCGTCCCGAATCACGAATCCAGCGTCCACGGCGCCGGCGTCGGTCGCCCGTTCGTCGATCTCGACGAACCCCGCGGCCGCGAGGCGCTGCGCGGCCTCGGCGACGGCATGGAAAGGCGAGGGCGAAGCGTCGATGAACGCCCCGAGGTCGAGGACGGCATCGCTTCGGGGATCGGCCACCGATGCATCTTGCCCGACGCGGCCTCAGCCTTCGAGGTGGGCGTCGAGGGCCTTGCGGACGTCGGCCTCGACCTCGCCCGGGGATCCGGTGGCGGTGACGGTTACGAGCACCCCCCGATCCCGGTAGAACTCGAGCAGCGGTTCGGTCTGTGCGTGGAACACGTCGAGTCGGTGACGGATGACGTCGGAGGAGGCGTCGTCGGCGCGACCCGACGTGGCCGACCGGTCAACCAGTCGCTCGATGGCGACGGCGTCGGGAACGTCCAGAAACAGCACGGCGTCGGCGGTGATGTTGCCCTGGGTCGCCAAGGCATAGGCCCGCTCGGCCTGGGCCAGGGTTCGGGGAAATCCGTCGAGCAGGTACCCGCCCGATTCCATGGCCTCGGTCACCGCCCGCCCGATGACGGCCAGCACCAGGTCGTCGGGGACGAGCTCACCCGCGGCGGTGTAGGCCAAGACCTCGAGGCCGAGCGGCGTTCCGTCGGCCACGTGCTGGCGCAGGATGTCACCGCTCGACACGTGGGGAACGCCGTAGCGCTCTGCCAACAGCGTGCCTTGGGTCCCCTTTCCAGCACCCGGCGCACCGAGCAGGATGAGTCGCATGCGCGGCCGAGCCTACGGCTCGAGAGGCGCATAGGTCGCGGGGGCAACTCCGTCGACGACCTGGCGATGCAACTCGGCCGCGAACCACCGTCGAAGATGCACGACCTCGAGATCCGACGGCCCGAGCAGCAGCTCCCCCCGTTCCCCGAGCCGCTCGGCGTCCTCGAAGAGGCTCACCAACTCCTCCGCCGGGGCCAGCATCGACACGGTGATCACTCGCGCGAGATCGACCAGGCGCTGCCCACGCGCTGCCGCCGCCAGCACCTCGCGACGCATCCCCTCGGGGTTCGTCCGGAAGAACTGACGGGCCCGATCGACAACCTCCGTCAGCTCACGGCTCGGTTCGATGCGGTCGGGGGCAGGCGAGTAGGCCACCAACTCGAGCTCGCGCAGGATGGCGTCGTTCTGCTCTTGCAGGCAGAGGTAGCTGTCGACGGGCACGCCAAGGAAGCGCACGACACGGCCAGTTTCATCGGACGCGATTGGGGGTTCCGACGACGTCTCGGGCGGCGTGACCGTCCCGTTCGCGGACGTGGCATCGAGCTCGACCCAAACGGCTTTTCCCGACCCCTCGGCCTCCACGCCCCAACGACGAGCGAGGGCGGCCACGAGCGCGAGGCCTCGTCCGGTGGAAGCCCCCTCGCTGTAGGCGCGCATCATCGGCACAATGGGACTGGCATCGGACACGACGATGCGCAGGGTCGGGGCCTTGGCGGTCGACCCGTCGGCGAACGCCGCCTCCACCACCACCGGCCCGAGTGCGTGGAGAACGGCGTTGGTCACGAGTTCAGAGACGACGAGGATGGCGTTGTTGACCACGGCGAGGTCGACCGTGTACTCGGCGAACCGTCGACTGAGGAAGCGGCGAGCGGCCGAAACGCTCGAAGGTCGCAACGGCAGGGTGATCGACGAGGAGCGGGCGGTCGCCACGTCAGCCAGCCACGAACGCGACCGAAGCGCCCGCACCGGGCACCGACCTCTCGACTCGTCCTCCGACCTTCATGTGCGGCGCCCTCGTCCGGAGCGTGGCCGCAACCGATCGTTTTGCGACTACCCGAACACCGTAAATCTGAAACCCGGGGGCGGGTCGAACCCCGTGCTCACTCGGCGACGACGAGGTTCCTATTCCTGCTCGATGAAGATGCACTCGCCAGGACAGTCTTCAGCCGCGTGCACGGTAGACAGCAACAGCGAAGCCGGAACGACGGCGAGGCTTCCCGAACCGCCAGGATCGTTCAGCACATTGGCCTGCTGCTTCACGTAGGCGATGCCGTCCTCGAGGAGGGTGAAAACCTCGGGCGCGTGGTCGGTGCACAACCCGTCGCCGGTGCACAGGTCCTGATCGATCCACACGCGCACGCATCACTTTCTCCGCGCAACGGGCGTTGAGCCAAACCGTGGACTGAGCCAGACTGCCCATCATGAGGATCGCCATCGCCGCCGACCATGCCGGCTTCCCCCTCAAGGCCGAGTTGGTGCCCTGGCTGACCGAGGCCGGACACGAGGTCGTCGACGTCGGCACTTCCTCGACCGACCCCGTCGACTATCCCCCGCTCTGTGCCGAGGCCGGGCGACGGGTCGTGCGGGGTGAGGCCGCCATCGGCATCGTGCTCGGCGGCAGCGGGCAGGGTGAACAGATCGCCGCCAACAAGGTCCACGGCGTGCGCGCCGCCCTCTGCCACGACGTCTGGATGGCCCGGATGGCCCGGTCGCACAACGACGCCAACGTGCTGTCGATGGGGGCGCGGGTCATCGCCACGGCGATGGCCAAGGAGATCGTGGGCGTCTTCCTGGCCACGCCTTTCGAGGGTGACCGCCACGTGGCCCGCGTGCGCCAGTTGCTGGAGATCGAAGCCGAGGAGGCTCAGTCGGGCGGGAGTTCGGACAGGTAGCCGGCGGCCACCGCACCGTCGAGTCGATCGGCGACGTAACTAGCCAAACGGCGAGATCCGTCAGCGATGCCGGCGTTGGCCTGCCGCACCCGATCGGCCGTGAGACCGTGTTCACGCCACGTCCGTCCCTCGGTGGCCAGGTTCAACAAGACGGGCTGCAGCCGGTCGATCGATGCCGCGAAGCGAGCCTCGGGCGTCGACTTCGCTTCGAACTCCTCCCAGATGGCCCGCAGTTCGGCACCCTGCTCGCCAGGCAGGAGGTCGTAGAGACGATCGGCGGCGGCCAGCTCGCGCTCGACCTTCGAAGCCCGCAAGTGGTCGTCGTAGAGGAACGTGTCGCCGGCGTCGATCTCGACGATGTCGTGGACGAGCACCATCTTCAGCACCCGCACCACGTCGATGTGTTCGTCGGCGTGCTCGGCCAGCACCAGCACGAACAGCGCCAGGTGCCACATGTGCTCGGCGTCGTTCTCCCGACGAGAGCCATCGGTGAGATAGCTGCGGCGGATGATCGTCTTCGCCTTGTCGAGTTCGAGCAGGAATGCAAGCTGTTGCGCCAAGCGGTCTTCGCTCACGAGGTGAGAGTGGCCAACGCCCAGATCGTCGCCATCAGCCCGACGATCATCATGACCGCCGTACGGGCGAACGGGGCCTTGGTCAGTTCGCCCTCGGACGGATCGGGGGGCGGGCGCAACAGGGCGAGCCCGTTGCCGACCAGCAAGGCGCCACCGAGGGCGAGCACGAGAAAGGGCAGGAGATCGTCACCCAGGAACACCGACGCCGACCTCCTCCAGATGTTGGCTATGGATCACCATGGCGCCGGCGGCGACGATGACGCCGCCCCCGACGACGGTCGCGAGCGTCGGCCGATGGGCCAGCAGCAGCCACGAAAGACCGACGACGGCAACGGGTTCGAGGTAGCCGAGGATGCCGACATGGGTGGCGGGCACCCGGGCGAGGGCCGAAAGGTACAGCGTCACCCCAACGGCCGTGTGAACGAGGCCGAGGACGACGAGCCAGCCCCAATCGGCCTGGGGACGACCCCAGTCGAGGGTCACGGCGATCGGGAGAAGGGCGATCCCGGCCACCGTCATCTCGAGGAGGGTCAGGCGGAGTCCTCCGTAGACCTCGGCCAACGGCTTCGAAACAATCACCAGCGCGATGAGGGTCACGCCCGAAAGGGCGGCCCAGGCGATGCCGGTGGTCGTCGATGGCTCGAGGGACGACCCGGCGACGAGGACGAAGCCCGAGAGGGCGAGGGCGAGGGCGGCGAGGCTGCGGGGACCGAGGCGCTCGCCCAGCGCCCGGGGGGCGACGAGGGCGATACCGACGGGGGCGAGGAAGATGATGAAGACGACGGTGTCGTCAGGGGCCCGCTGATAACCGGCGAACATGGCCGTCCAGTGCACGGCCAGCAACACGCCGACGGTGATCGAGCGGATCGGGCGGTGGCTGAGCAGCCGGGGGCCCTCCGTACGCTGACCGCCCAGGGCGACCACCAGTGCCAGCCCGGCGGCGGCGACCCAGACCCGGACGAAGACGATGGCCGCCGGCGGAAGGTCGACCCGCCGGGACAAGAACGGGATCGTCCCCCAAAAGGTGCAGACGGCCACCAACGTCGCGTAGCTCCGTCGCATGTCGAGAACCAGGCTACTTCCGCTCAAGTTCCCACGCAGAGTGGTCGAACCTTGGAAGGCAACGTGTCCTCCAGCACATTGCATCCGCCGGGTGGGGTGGGGGTCGAAGAACCCTCCAGCCCGAACGTCGGGGCACTCCCGCAGGGTGCTTCGACGTTCACCTCCGACTCCCACTCCCCGGCGGAAAACTCCCCCTACACCCTGGCCATGTTGGCGAAGCGGGTGTAGCGGTCGAGGAAGGCGAGGCGCTCGGTGCCCGTCGGGCCGGAACGGTGCTTGGCCACGATGACCTCGGCGACGCCGCGATCGGGGCTCTCGGGGTTGTAGAGCTCGTCGCGATAGATGAACATCACGACGTCGGCGTCCTGCTCGAGCGAGCCGGACTCGCGGAGGTCGGACAGCATCGGGCGCTTGTCGGCCCGCATCTCCAGGCCACGGGACAGCTGGCTGAGGGCCACGACCGGCACCTCGAGCTCGCGAGCCAGGATCTTGAGACCGCGACTGATCTCGGACACCTCGACCTGGCGGTTCTCGGCCGAGCGACGGCCGCTCATGAGCTGGATGTAGTCGACGACGATGAGCGAAAGGCCCCCGAGGCGACTCTTGAGGCGGCGCGCCTTCGATCGCATCTCCATGATGGTGAGGCTCGGGTTGTCGTCGATGTAGAGCGGCGCTTCGGACAGCCGACCGATGGCGTGGCTGATCTTGTTCCAGTCGGTGTCCTGCAGTTTGCCGTTGCGCAGGCGGGTGGCCTCGACCTTGGCCTCGGACGACAGCAGCCGCTGGGTGACCTCGTCGTGGCTCATCTCGAGGGAGAAGAACAGCACGGGCATGTTCGACTCGACGGCGGCATGGGCGGCCATGCCGAGGGCGAACGACGTCTTGCCCGCACCGGGACGGGCGCCGACGATGTAGAGGGCCGAGGGCTGCAGTTCCGACATGCGCTCGACGAGGTCGTGGTAGCCGGTGGGCGTGCCGGTGATGGCGCCGCCCTTGTCGTAGAGCGCGGCGAG
>JBKJLU010000446.1:0-3225 GCA_046596815.1 Acidimicrobiales bacterium
GCTTCGTCGAGACCCTCGACGTCGCGGCCCCTGGCGCCATGGTCACGGATGGCGGAGCTCAGCCGAGCGCGGAGGACGCCGAGGTCGGGCAGCGTCACCGGGTGGCGGTGATCTTGACCGTGCCCCGTGCGCTGTCGGCCGCCAGGGTCTCGGCGATGTCCCTCTCGATGTCACGCTTCGGGACGCGGGTCATGTGGCCTCCTGGTGGAGATGGTGACGAAGGGCGGTCGACGTCAGCGAGCGACGAGTGAGCAAGAAGGCGTGGCCGGCGCCTGCGAACACGCGCAGCTCGGCGCCGGGAATCACCGCTGCGTGGTGCTCGGCGTGGGCCAGCGGCACCACGGGATCAGCGTCCCCGTGCATCACGAGGGTGGGTGCGACGACACGGTCGGACGGTGCCGGACCGAGGCGGCCGAGGGCGACGAGTTGGCGGGTGTCGTTGCGCAGGCCGGCCAGGCCGGGCGGGGCATCGGCGTGGCTGCGGAGGAAGTCGGCCAGGTCCTCGCCGATGCCGGGATCCTCGGCCAGCCACGCTCTCTCCTGAGGTGTGAGTTCCGCGGCGATGTGCGCGGCACGGCGGGCGGGATCGTCGAGGAACCGGCGCTGGATGCGGCGCTGCACGCGGCTCACGGCGGACGCCAGAGGCGGTGCGGCGGCCCCGATCCGCATGGCGCGAGGCACATCGATCAAGTGGCCGGCGACGGCGCACAACAACGCGAGGCTGGTCGTCCGTCCTGCATGTTCCTGGGCGAAGGCGAGGGCGGACGGGCCGCCGCCAGAGATGCCGATCACGGCCACCTGGTCGTCTCCGCGAGCGTCGAGCACGGCCGCGTAGAGCGCCGCCTGTTCAGAAGGAGTCCGACCACTCGACACGGGGGTGCGGCCGTAGCCCGGTCTCGACGGGAGGATGACGGTGCGTCGGTCGGCGAGGTCGTGGGCGAGCGGCAGGCCCTGGCGCCAGCTTCCCGGGATCCCGTGGATCACGAGCACCGCGGGCCCTGCCCCGACCGACGCCACTTCCACGGCGCCGAGCGGCGTCGCCACGAGTTCGACCTGCGGCGTCGGGATGATCACGGCCTCACGCCGATCCGTCGCCGCCCGGGTGGGCCAGGTGGTACAGGCCCTCGAGAGCGGACCGCACCACGAGATCGGTGAGGTTCTCTCCGCGGACGATGCCCGCCGGATGGGGGATCAGGCGGTCGCCGGCTCGGTAGGAGTGCCCGTAGACGGCAAGGCGGATCCCGAACACCTGGGTCGTCCTGCGGTGAAGGGCCGGCCACTCGACACCCAGGTCGGGCACGTCCGCCGTCGTCGGATCCTGGATCACCCGGATGACGCCGGCGGCGATGCGGGCCTCGGCCTCCCAGCTCTCGAGCCAGGGCTCGAGCTCGGCCTGCCAGTCTTCGGGCAACGAGGATCGACAGCCGGCGTCGAGGAAGTCCAGCAGCCGCCGGTCTCCGGTCAGCGCCGGCCCGATCCACGAGACCAGTTCGGGGTCAGGGCCGGGATCGCTCAACCACGACCTCGATGACCGGGCCAGCGGCGCGAGGCCCGGGTAGCCACACGTGACCTCCCGCCAGGCGAGCTCGCGATCCTCTTCCGGGTTCCGCCAGTGGCGAGCCGCCAGCTCGAGCGCCGGGCGGTTGGCCAGGGGGCGGCTCATCATGTTGAAGCCGGCGCCGGCGACGACGTCGCGGAGCGCCGCCTCGCGGAACGGCGCGGGCCCGAGGTGGAGCACCGCGGCCATGCCGAGATCGTTGACCGGCCAGTTGTCGCAGAACAGCAGTGGGTGACCGAGCTCCTCGACCAGCCGCGCCGCGACCTCAGCCGGCACGTCGGGACTGGTGATGGCGGGCCCGGTCCAGGCGATCGCCACCTCGGATGGCAGCTCGGCCGCGAAGCCGGCGAGATATGCCGTCACGTGGGAGGTGGCGTAGTCGGTGCCGACGGTGAGCCAGCGGACGTCGTCGGGAAGAGCGCGCATCGTCGCCGCGACCCCTTGGCCGTGGGCACGGCCGAGTTCTTCGCCTCCGGGCGCGACGTCGTCCCAGTAGATGCCGAGGGAGCGAACGCCGACGTCGTAGAGCTGGCGCAACTTGGCGGCCAGCGCCTCGTGGTCCTGGCCTCCCCGCCAGTCGAGGCCGGGGGAGATCGACAGCGTGAGCTCGATCCCGGCCTCTTGGGCGACCGCGAGTGTCTCGGCGAAGCGATCGAGGTGACTCGACGGGTACGGCGTGCGCCACTCGTCCCGGTGGAACCGATCGTCCTTGGGCCCATAGGCATAGTCGGAGATGTGTGCCGTCGGCAGCCACCGGATGAGCTCGAGGCGCTGGTCGTGGCTGAAGGGCGGGCCGTAGAAGCCTTCGATGGCGGCCAACCACGCCGGCGAGGTCATGCGGGCGCCACCTCGAGAAGTGCATCCCGAATGGCGGCGACGGCCTCGCGACCGAAGCTCACCGACTCCTCGTACCCCTCGCCGAAGGGGTCCGGGAGGTATCCCTGCCACACCGGAGCGAGGCCGGCCAGCAAGAGCGGGTCGTCCCTGACGGACTCGATGGCATTGCCGAGCGCGTGGAAGGCCTCGCCCGGGATGCTCACCAACCGGGTCGAGCCGATCTTCCACTCGATCAACTCGACGTCCATGCGATCCCCGGTCTGGGCGAGGGTGGCGAGGAGTCCGGCGGCGGGCGCCTCGATGATGCGACTCCTCGTCACCTCGACGCCTTCGCCGACGTCCGCGGCCGTGGCCAGGAGGGCTCCGGCGGCAACGGCCACGCCCCGCCCCACCCGTTCGGCATCTTCGTGGCCGCCCTCCTCGCCGTCGTGGGTGTGCAGCGCGGGATTCACGTCGCCGAGGGCGCCGGAGAGCAACACCGCCCGTCCGCCGAACGCGTCTTCGAATGCGGGCCGGAAGGCGCCGACCCAGTCGGCCGAGACGGCGAGTGTTTGGATGCCCATGGCCACGGGATGGATGGCCACGTTGGCCAGGGTGCCGAGGCGATCACCGGCCGGGGTGCGGGCGTCCATCACTGCCATCGTCGGCGCATAGGGGTTCCCCCGGCGGTTGATCGACAATCCATCCGGCAGTGGTCCGCGAGCGAAGCGCACCACGGCCGGCTCCGCGTCGCTCCTCGCCTGTCTGGCCGCGGCCACGCTGGCGGTCACCAACGTCTCGTCATAACCGGCTGGCGTGGGCCAGCCGAGCGCCTCGCCCCCGGTCATCAC
>JBKJLU010000092.1:0-17640 GCA_046596815.1 Acidimicrobiales bacterium
CGGTCGATGACGAACTCGTCCGCCTGCTCGAACGCCGCCGGGTCGCGATTGGCCGCCGGGAAAGGGAGCAGGACCCAGTCGCGCTTGGCCAGAGTCTGACCGCCGATCTCGACCTCCTCGGCCACGAGACGAGCCATGGTCACCGGCGCATAGAAACGGAGGAACTCCTCGACGGCAAAGGTCAGCACCTCCGGTTCGTCGACGAGACGCTTGCGGTCGGATGGTGTCTGGGCGAGATGCCAGAGGCTGGCGCCGATGGCCGACCACGTCGTGTCGATTCCAGCGATGAGCAGGAGGGCGATCGTTCCGCCGATGTGCTCATCGGTGAGGGGCTGGCCATCCATCTCGGCGTTCATGAGGAAGCCGACGAGGTCGTCCTTCGGGTTGGCACGATGGTCGTCGACCACCATCCGGAGATAGTGGTCGAGGGTGTCCTCGGGGTCGATGCTCTCGTCGAGCCCGCTGCCGGGATTCTCGATGATCCGGCGGATGAACGTGCGGAACTTGTCTCCGTCCTCACGGGGCACACCGAGCATGTCGGCGATGACCCGCACGGGGATGTGTTGGGTGTAGCGCTGAGCGGCGTCGACCACATCACCGACCGAAACATCGGCGAGGATGTCGTCGAGCAGCTCGTTGCACGCCTCGCGCGTCGCCGGCTCCCACTTGGCCATCTCCTTCGGGGAGAAGGCAGGCAGGAGGAGCCGGCGTGCCTCAGCGTGGAACGGCGGGTCGCTCGTGATCGGAGGCGCGCCGCCGGCGGGAGCCATGCCCTCTGGCTTCCACGGACTCACGATCACGCCCTCCGAGGTGAAGTGTTCGGTGTCGTGGGCGATGGCGGCCACGTCCGCGTGGCGGGTCGGGAGCCAGGTACCGCCAAAGGCGTCACTGTGGGCGACCGGACACCGCTCCCTGAGGTCGTCCCAGATGGCGGGGGCGTTGGCCGCGTAATCGGGGTGCGTGTGGTCGAAGCCGGTGGCCCAATCCTCGATCTTCGCCGGCTGCTGCGTGTCGGTCATGCCACTACCCAAGCAGAAGCGGGCCGTATTCGCAGTCAGTAGGCCGATGCCAGCGCCGCGCTCCGCCACGGCACGCGACGTTTGCGCGGACAGTTGCTCGGCCCGCTATGCATGCACCCATGACGTCGCCAATCTCCGAGCCATCGTTCTGGCAGCTGCCCCTGGCCGAGCGGATGGAGCAGTTCGCCGAGCTCCGTGAACAGGGGCCTTTCATCCCCGTCGAAACCGAAAATCCTCTGACGGGGCTGCGCGATCCCTTCTACGCCGTCACCCGCTACGACGAAGTCGTCGAGATCAGCCGGCGTCCGCAGGACTTCTGTTCCGGCGAGGGCGCCGTTTCGATTCCGGACATGCCTGCGGAGGCACTCGAGTTCTTCGGTTCGTTCATCAACATGGACAATCCTCGACACGCCCGCCAACGGGCGATCGTCGGCCGCTCGTTCTCTCCGCGCGAGATCAAGGGCGTCATGGACTCGGTGGAGACGATTTGCGAGGAGGTGATCGACGGGTTCTGCGAGGACGGTGAGGTCGACCTCGTGAAGGCGTTTTCCCAGCCATTCCCGCTGCTGGTCATCTGCGACATGATGGGCATTCCCCGAAGCGAGTTCGACACGGTCCTTCGGGCCACGAACGTGATCCTCGGAGCTGGGGATCCGGAATTCACGGGCGGCGACGACATGTTCGGGGCGTTGTTCGGCGCCGGGCTGGAGCTCACCTCCTTGATGAACGACGTCGCCGCTGAGCGTCGGGCGAACCCGACGAACGACCTGACCTCGCAACTCGTTCACAACGAGGTCGGCGACGACATGCTGGCACCCGAGGAGATCGCGCCGTTCTTCATCCTTTTGGCGGTGGCCGGCAACGACACGACCCGAACGGCCATCAGCCACGGCATGAATCTTCTTGCCCAGAACCCCGACCAGCGCCGCATCTGGCAGGACGACCTCGATCAGGTGTCGCCGACGGCGGTCGAAGAGATCATCCGTATGGCTTCACCGGTCACCTTCATGCGCCGTACGGCAACGGCCGACGTCTCGGTCTCGGGCCACGACTTCGCCAAGGGCGACAAGGTCGTGCTGTTCTACGGAGCGGCCAATCGCGACCCTCGCCACTTCGACGACGCCGAGACCTTCGACGTCCGACGCGATCCCAACCCCCACGTCGGCTTCGGCGGGCCGGGACCGCACTTCTGTCTTGGTGCTCACCTCGCCCGCCGAGAGGTGTCGGTGGCGTTCCGTCAGCTGCTCACCCGTCTCCCGGACATCCAGGTGACGGGCGACGCCGTGCCGCTGGAGGCTGCGGGCATCCCGCTGGTGGGGGGCATCAAGCGCCTTCCGGTGCGGTTCACCCCGACGGCGAAGCGGGCGTCGGCCTGATCTCGGGTCGGGTCCACGTCAGCGCATAGCGAAAGCACGACACTCGCCGGAAGTCTGCCGGGCGTCGAAGGCATGCAGGTTGGAGTTCCACCTCGGCATTGTCGACACTTTGCGATCTTCCCATCTCGATCGCGGCGAGACTGCTCACTGTGAAAACGACAGCCATCCGGTGGGTCGGCGTCGCCATCGACTGCGCCGACGCCGGCCCGGTCGCACGCTTCTACGAGCGCCTGCTCGGCTTCGAAGCTCGAGAGTTCTCGCCGCCTCACTGGGCGCAATTGTGGGACCCTTCCGGCGGCGTCCACCTCAACATTCAGGGTGAGGCGTCGTATGAGCCGCCGACGTGGCCCGAGCGGTTGGGCGACCAGGCGAAGATGCTCCACTTCGAAGTCGAGGTCGATGATCTCGAGGTTGCCGTGGCCCTTGCCATCGAGGCCGGGGGCAGGGAAGCGCAATGGCAGCCGCCCGATCGAGATCCGCAACGAATCCGCATCGTGCTCGACCCGGCCGGGCACCCCCTCTGTCTCTTCATGCAGGGGGAATGAGCGGTCAGATGCCCACCGCTCGGTCGTCTCGTGTCAGCCGCCTGACCCCGGGCCTTTGCGGGCGACGATGAACGCTTGAGGTGTCACTTCGTGGTCGAGTTCGGGTTCTCTGATCGCACGGGCGTGCACGTGGAGTCCGGCATCGACAAGGGACGTGGCGACCTCGTCGGGGTTGTGGCGATAGTTGGTCAGGGTGAGGCCGGTGTCATAGGCATTGTCCCGATGCACCGGCCCGCCATCGCCGGCCTGAAAGGCCACGAGGACGGGGCCGCCGGGCACGAGCACCCGCTTCATCTCGGCGAACGCCCCGACAAGCTCGCCGGGCGGGGTGTGGATGACCGAGTACCAGCAGACGGCGCCCGCGAGCGACTCGTCGCCAAACGGGAGCGAGGTCAGCTGCCCCTTCTCGAAGCGAATGCTCGGATGCGCGTCGCGGGCGATGGCGAGCATCGACGGCGACAAGTCGACGCCGACGACATCCAACCCTTGCGCGGACAGAAACGCAGCAACGCGTCCGGGCCCGCAGCCGACGTCCGCGACGAGACCGGAACCACCTTTCATGGTCTCGACGAATGCCGTCAGCAGGGCGCGATCGATCGGGGCCTCGAAGGTGGCGTTGACCTCCGTGCCCACTGCGGCTGCATACACGTCGGCGGTGGCGTCGTACACCGCTCGCGTGGATGCCACATGAACGGGCTCGGTCATCGGTCGGCACCGGCGATGAGTTGGCGGTAGAACGCGCGGGCGAGAGCGCTTCCGGAGGTCATGACCTCAGCTGTGTACCAGAGCCCTCACGCTCGGGGCGAGCGGATGAAGCGGCCTCTATCCGCATCATCACGACGAATAGTCGGGTCGAAAGGCGCTCGCACCGAAAAGGAGAACATCGCCTTGGGGGCGCCACTGGTGGTCGCGAAACGAGGGGACCCCTTCGCCTTGATCGGCGAGAATGATCCCGACGTCGCTGCCGTCGGGACGGATCATCACCAAGTCGAACCGACTCCTCCCGCCCCCGTTGCTCCCGCCTATGCCGGTCTGTCGGCGAACCACCAACCGCTGTCCGTCCGGCGACCACGCCGGAGCGAGCGCCGGAGACTCCACGAGGTCGCGCCCGCCATCGGGATGAAAAAGGGCGAGGCGAAGGCCAAGGCCGAGGGCGATGCGAGAGCCGTCGGGAGACCAACGGTTTTCGAAGCTGGCCGTTCCTCCGTCGAGGCCGAGCTCGATGACGTTCCCCGATTCCGGGTTGAAGGTCCAGAGTCGGCCATTCGTAACGAACAGCAATCGGTGGCCCGACGGCGACCAGCGCACCTGAGTCACGAGGTGGGGGGTGGCGTGAAGTTGCCGACCCACGCCACCGTCGGGTGCGCCCACGCGGATGCCATCTTCGGCGGCGATGACGATCTCGGAACCAGCGGGGTGCCAGTCGACGTCGCGGACGCCGCCGACCTCTGGCGCGACGAGTCGGGGCACGCCGTCGCGCAGTCCAACAATCGCGCTCCGGCGGATGCCGTCCACACGCCTCACGAACGCGATGGACGTCCCGTCTGGCGACCATCGGGGCTCGACCGGCGCCACGCCGCTGTCGACGAGCGTCCGGCGGGCGGTGCCGTCGATGCCGATGACATCCAAGCGGTCGGCGGTGATGAAGGCGACGCGCGCTCCGTCGGGAGCAAAGGAGGCGCCCCAGACGAGGGCGGAGTCGACCACCAGCTTCCTGAGCTCTCGGCCGTCGGGCGAAACCAGATACACCGCCGCCTCGTCCACTCGTTCGGCCGCCGGGAGGCTGCGCCACCGTGCAGCGCTCGTTGTCGTCGTGGTGGACTTCGATTTGCTCGTCGTCGTCGTCGTCGTCGTGCTCACCGAGGAGGTCGCTTCGCCGATCATGGATGACGTGGTCGGGGGCGTCGGGTCAACCTGATCGGTCGTCACAGCTCCGTCCGCGAGCGAGTCGACGAGTTCCGGCGTCGTCGTCTTCGGGCCACCCGCTTGCAACGTTGTTGGTTGGTCGGCCCGATCGCGTGACACGACGGTTGACGCCAACGCTGCAGTCGCGCACGCGACAACCGCGGCGACGATGACCAAGGTCTGAGACGGCCGCCGGACGACACCCATGATGCGCCGAGGGTATCGACGAGCGACTCAGGGCGACAGCGGTGTGGCGAAGCTGAGGATGGCGCCCGCCCCGTCGTCGGGCAACAGATGCACGACCATCGTGTCGCCGACGACCTCGGCGAACAGGGGGTTCTGCGTCGCCGCTCGCCCGGTTGCCGGTGCGTAACGGGGGAACGGAACCTCCCGCACCATGGCGAGATCGGAGGCTCGGAGCAGGCCCAGACCTCCGAGGGACCCCGGACCGCCGGCAAGGTGCACCGTCGCCACTCCGCCGCACAACAGCAGATCGTGGCCGAGCCATTGCGCGTCCTGGTAGTCGACGAAGTGGCTGGGTTGTCGAACCTCGGAGAGGAGTCGACCGTCGACCTGCCACCGCAGGAGTCGGCGCGACCCCCATGTCCATCCGACGAGATCGCCGCCAGGACCGAGCCGCACGATGGCGCCGACGTGGTCGTCGTGGCGGAAGACCGATTCGGGTGGCGACGAGGCGTCGGGGCTCAGCCGCTCGATGATGGCCGTCGACCTCGGCCGGTACTCCGAGCTCACCACCCAGAGCGCCTCGCCGTCGAAGTCCATTCCTCCCGGATGGAAGCGGGTGGCATCGCCGACCGGGGTCCGCGCGACGAGATCGCCCGAACCGTCAACGGTGAGCACCGAGCCGGTGCACGATGTCAGGTCGACCGTCGAGATCCACCACATCGCGCCGATGCGCACCATCCCCTGGGGGTGGCCGGCATCGAATCGCAACGGAAGCTCGCCGACGGGCTCCCACGACGTCGACCGGGAGAACCTGGTGGCGGTGGCCCCGAGGCGTGGGTCCGGGATCATGTCCGAAACGGTAGGTCGCGTAGGGTGACTCACCGTGCCGATGAGCCCTGTACCCACGAAGACCGTGCGGGTGCACGGGCACGATGTCGCCTTCCGCAGTGCAGGGAGCGGGCCGGTCGTCGTGCTCGTGCATGGCGTTGCGGGGAGCTCGACTACGTGGGAGTCGATCGTTCCCCTGCTCGCCGATCGTTTCACGGTGATCGCCCCTGATTTGTTGGGTCACGGCGAGTCGGCCAAGCCACGCGGGGACTACAGCCTCGGTGCCTACGCCTCTGGCATTCGGGACCTGCTGGCGGTGCTCGGCCATGAGCGGGCCACGTTCGTCGGGCACAGCCTCGGGGGCGGCATCGCCATGCAGTTGGCCTACCAGTTCCCCCAGATGTGCGAGCGGCTCGTCCTCATCGCCAGCGGCGGGCTCGGCAAAGAGGTGAACCCGATCCTCCGCCTGCTGAGTGCGCCGGGTAGCGAGTACGTGTTGCCGATCGTTCTTACGCCGCGCATCCACGGGGTCGTCGGCGCGGTCGGGCGCGCGATCGGACACACGGGGATGCGGGGGAACCCGTTGCTCAATGAACTCTGGAACAGCTACACCCGACTCACTGATGCGAAAACGCAGCGAGCCTTCGTGCACACCATTCGCGCCGTGATCGACGTTGCCGGCCAACGGGTGAGCGCGCGCGATCGGCTCTACCTGGCGCGCGAGGTCCCGACGATGATCGTGTGGGGCGACCGTGATGCGGTGATCCCTGTCGGCCACGCCCACATCGCCCACGAGCTGATGCCAGGCAGTCGTCTCGAGATCGTGCGAGGAGCCGGTCACTTCCTCCCCATCGAGCAGCCCCGATTGGTCGAGGGCCTCTTGAGTGACTTCTTCGCGACTACCGAGGCCGCCAACGTCTCGGCCGACCAATGGCACGAGGTGCTCACCGGCGGCGGCGCTCCCAGCTGAAAAGGGAACGCCCGTAAGCTCAGGGCTGCTCCCGAACGCCGAAGGATTGCGATGCTGACCAGCGCCACCGACCTGCAGATTTCCCCCGTCGCGCCCTCCCTCGGTGCGGAGATCCGGGGCATCGATGTCCGCACCCTTGACGAGAGCGGGTTCCAGGCGGTACGTGATGCCTTCCGGGATTACCGGTTCCTCGTCATCAAGGATCAGTCGCTCTCCCCGGAAGAGCAGATGGCCTTCGGTGAGCGCTGGGGCGAACTTCACGTGCATCCGCTCACGCCCCACATCGACGGGTTCCCGCCCGTGCAGGCCATCAAGAACACCGGCAAGAAGACGACGCTCAACGAGCACTGGCACACGGACATGTCGTTCGAGCCCCGTCCGCCGATGCTGACCATGCTCCACGCGCTCGAGGTGCCGCCTTTGGGCGGCGACACGGCATTCGCCGATCAGCACTTGGCCTACGAGAGCCTGTCGAGCGGATTGAAGGCGATGCTCGACGGCGTGAAGGCGGTGCACGCATCGGAGAACCTCGCCCGCATCATGGGCAAGGACCCGCGCGAGGCGCCGAGAGCCTTGCACCCCGTGTTCCGCACCCACCCCGACACCGGGCGCAAGGCCCTGTACGTGTGCCGCGCCTTCACCCAGCACTTCGAGGGGATGTCGAAGAAGGAGAGTCAGGGTCTGCTCGATTTCCTCTTCGATCGCAGCGTGCGCCCCGACTTCACCCACCGCCACAAGTGGGAACAGGGTGACCTCGTGCTGTGGGACAACCGCTCGCTGCTCCACTACGCCATCCACGATCATGGCGATGAAAGCCGCCTGCTGCACCGCATCACCGTGCTCGGCGAGGTACCGGTCTAAGCGGGATCGATGGACCTACTGCTCCCTGCATTGTTGGCCGCCAACGCGGACTACCAACGCACCGGATTCCTCGCCGCTCCAAGAACACCTCGTCCCTTGGGTCGGCTCGTCGTTCTCGCCTGCATGGACGCACGCCTCGATCTCTTCCGATCGCTCGGACTCGACGTCGGGCAGGCCCACGTGCTGCGCAACGCCGGAGGTCGCGCCTCGGAGGATGCCATCCGGTCGCTCGTGGTGTCGACCCACCTCCTCGGGACCCGAGAGATCGGTGTGATCCACCACACGAACTGCGGCCTCGAGGGTGTTACCGAAGAGGACGTCGCCGAGCGAACGGGCGTTGCCGGGATGCGGTTCCTGGCGTTCGAGCATGCCGACGACAGCGTGCGTGCGGACGTCGCCTCCATCCGCGCTTGTGGCCACTTTCCCGAGGGCGTCATGGTCTGGGGGGCGGTCTACGACGTCGACAGCGGCGCCCTCAAGGTGATGGCCGAGCCGGCGGCGGCCGATTCCCAGCCGAGGTGAGCGAAGCTCAGGTGACGGCGGTCAGTGCAAGTCCGTCGCACACGATGACAAAGCCGAACGCCCTTTCGATCCTTCTCGTCGCCGGCCTCGGGGTGGCAGGCGACGCCCACGCCGGTGAGACGGTGAAGCACCGGTCGAGGGTGAGGCGCGACCCGACGCAGCCGAACCTCCGCCAGGTCCACCTCATCCACAGCGAATTGCATGAAACGCTGCGGGCCGCCGGGTACGACCTGGCCCCCGGCGAGATGGGGGAGAACGTCACGACGAAGGGCATCGACCTGCTCGGGCTCCCCGCCGGGGCCAGGCTTCGCCTGGGAGGCGCCGCGGTCGTCGAGGTGACCGGCCTTCGCAACCCGTGTGTGCAACTCGACCGATTGCGCGCCGGACTGATGGGGGCGTGCCTCGAACGGGTGCCGGCGGTCGATGGCAGCTCCGAACTTCATCGCCTCGCCGGAGTGATGGCGATCGTGATCACCGGCGGCGAGGTGCAGGCGGGCGACGCCATCGACATCGAGTTGCCGACGCCGCCTCATCGAGCCCTCGAAGTCGTCTGAGGTCAACGATCGGTCAGCGACCGGTCAAAGGGCCGTCGAGTTCCTCGAGGATCTCATCGGTGTCGGCTCCGAGGGGTCGCCCGGTCCAGCGGATGCGGCCCGGGGTCGCCGAGAGCCTGGCGACCGGGCCTTGCATCAACACGCCGTCGGCCTCGACAAGGATCTGGCGGGCGACGACGTGGGGATCGGCCACCACCTCGGTCATCGTCAGCACCGGGGCGATGGCCGCATCCGCCTCGACGAAGCCGGCGATGACGTCATCGGCCGTGCGGGAGCGGATCCAGCTCGCCACAGCGGCATCGACCCGGTCGCGTTCCGCCACTCGGCCTGCGCTTGTCGCCAGTCGCTCGTCGTCGCCCAGCCCGACGAGGCGCAGAACCCGCCGGGCGACCTGCTCGGACGAGGTGCTCACCGCGACCCACCGGTCGTCGGAGGTGCGAAAGGTTCCTCGGGGCACCGAGTAGGGAATGCCCGACCCGAGCCTCGGCTGGTCGTAGCCGAGCACGGCGGCCGCCGACGGCAGCGGGCCCATGAGCTGCAACATCGATTCGAGCAGGTTGACGTCGACGACCTGTCCGACCCCGGAACGCAGGGCCACCATGATGGCGAAGGCCGTCGCCAACGCCGTCACCTCGTCGGTGAGGGCGATGGGTGGCAACAGAGGCCCGCCGTCGGGCTCGCCGTTGAGTCCGGCGAACCCGCTCAGCGCTTCGGCGAGCGTGGCGAATCCCGGTCGTCCGGCATACGGTCCGGTCTGGCCGAACCCTGACACCCGAGCGATGATGAGCTTCGCGTTGCGGGCCAACAGCACGTCGGGCCCGATGCCGAGGCGCTCGAGGGTGCCGGGACGGAAGTTCTCGATCAGGACGTCCGACCGCTCGGCCAGTCGCAGGAGGTGCTCTCGACCCTCGTCGGACTTGAGGTCGAGCACCATCGTCCGCTTGTTGCGCCCGATGAGCTTCCACCACAGGGTGACGTCATCGACGGGGTCGACCCACCCCAACGTGCGGGTGCCGTCGCCCTCGGCGCGCTCCACCTTGATGACATCGGCTCCGAAGTCACCGAGATGGCGGGCCGCGCCCGGGCCGGCGACGACGGTGGCGCAGTCGATGACCCGCAGCCCGGCCAACGGGGGAGGCGTGGTCAGAGCCCGAGGAGGCGCTGCTTCTGCGCGGCGAACTCCTCCTCGGAGAGGATCCCTTCGTCGCGGAGTTGGGCGAGTTTGCGTAACTGGTCGGCGAGGTCGACTGGAGTGGCACTGGGCGCGACCGGTGCGGGCGCAGACGGAGGCGCGCCATAGACCGGAGCCTGAGGGGCGCCGAACGCCGGGCCGCCGTGCTGCAGGTACTGGGTCTGGGTCTGCATCTGGCGCTTCATCCTGGCCTCGCCCACGTGCTGATTGAGCAGGTCGCGCACGGTGAAGGGGTCTTCGATGTTGTCGAGCAACAGTTCCGTGCCGGTGTGCCCCGGGTACTGCGTCGTGTCGATCATGACGGCGACGTCACCGATGTTCTTCGGCCGCTGCATCACGTTCTGGCGGACGTCGACATCGAGCACCGCCCAGAGCGGCACCTGCTCGGACACGCTCGACATGAGCCCGGACTCGACGTAGATCTTGTCCCTGGTGATCCGGTAGCGGGTCGTCGACACGCCGATGGCCGAGGTGCCGGCCGACTTCTTCTCCCCGACCCACAGCGTGTTGGGATCGTTGGCGGCGGCGGCCGAACGCTGTGCCTGCTGTTCGGCCATGGCCTGCTTGCCCTTCTCCGCCAGGGCCTTGCCCTGCTCAGCCGCCTGCTTCAACTTGTCCTTCCAGCCTCCGCCCGCGGCGGCGGGCGTCGCCGGGGCGGCGGCCGGAGGAGGCGGGGGCGGGGTGCCCTCGGGTGAAGGCACCGGGATGTCGACGCTGGTCGCTCCCGCGTCGGAAACGTGCTCGGTCCACTTGGATCCGTCGTGATAGCGCAACTCGTGTCGCCCGAAGGGGTCGGCCTGCCATCCCGCCACGTCGCTCATGTCATCTCCCTTGCGTTGCCGATCGCCGGCGCGCCGGTTACGGCTCGCTGCAGTTTGACTCAGGCGGGGTCGACGCGAGAGCGGAACCACACCTCGGCGCCTACCCGGGCAAGGAGGAGGCCGGCGAGCAGAACCAGTATCGGGTCGACGCGGGCGGGCGAGCCCTGGGAAGTTGTCGCACCGGTCGCCGCGGGACGCAACTCGAAGGGTGTCACCGGACTCTGGCGGAACGAGACCTGACGGCGTGTCGAGGTGACGGCGCGACGCACACGCGGCGCCGGTCGGGGAACGGGTCGTGCGCTGGCGGTGGCGGGGGTACCCGAGACGGTGGGCGGAGCGGGAACGACCGGGGGCGCAGCGACCACCGGACGGGGGGCCACGGCGCGCCGCGCCGCCGTCGACGCACTGGTCGAAGCGGCGGCGTCGGCGGCTCCGGGATCGAAAGGCGGCGTGTCGTCGTCCCAGATGGCGACGGTCATCGGCCCGCCGACGGTCGGAGCTTCGCCGCGGGCATTCGAGAGGCGGATGGTGAACTGCTCACGCTCTTCGGCCTCAGTGTCGTTGCGCACCCGGACGGCGAAGCTCTTGAGCGACTCACCGACCTCGAAGGTGAGGGTGCCGGCGGTGTCGGCGTAGTCGATGCCTCCCCTGGCGCTCCCGCTCTCCGAGGCATAGTCGACGACCAGACGGCTCACGTGCAGGGTGCCGGTGCGCTCGACCGACACCCGAAGCGACTCGCCGCTCTCGTCGATCTCCACATTGAGGCTGGAGAAGCGAACGCCTCCCGGCTGGGCCTGCGCCGCCTGCGCGGAGGCCGGCGCGGCTCCGATCCAGGTGGCGGCAGCAAGGGTCACGAGCATCACGACGACCCGGAGCTGCGCAGGGACCACGAGAAGGAATTCGACACGACCAGGCCGGTCTCCTTGCTGGACCGTCGACCCTTGCTTGACCGGTCCAGAACGCGTCAACGTCGTGGTGTGGATCTCGACGCCGTCGCCACCGTGACCGCTTCCGTCTCCGTCGTGGTGGGGGTGCTCGAGGATCTCGCCACCTACCCGAACTGGCTCACGATCGTGGGGGCGGCGACCCCGGCGACCTCCTCCGAGGATGACGCCGGACCGGCCTGGGCCGTCGATCTCGTGGGGAGGGTGGGTCCCTTGGTGAAGCGGAAGCGGGTTCGGATGGTGCGGGTGGCCCTCGACGTCGAAGGGGGAACGGTCCGCTTCGAGCGCTGCGAACTCGACGGACGCTCGCACAACGAGTGGATCCTCACCGGGTCGGCGTCGCCGTCCGACGGTGGCGGCACGGTCGTGCGCGTTGGCATCCACTACGGGGGAAGCCGGGGCCTGCCAGGCGCCGACCGTCTGCTTCGCCAGGAGGTCCGACGCGCCGGCGACCGGCTCGAGACCTACCTGCGCGCCCGCTGAGCAGGGACCGTCAGCTGGCCTCGGTCATGTGGCTGATCCAGGTGGCGTACATGGCCGAATAGATCCCGCCCTTGGCCACCAGTTCGTCGTGCGAGCCGAGTTCGACGATGCGGCCGTCGTTGACCACGGCGATGCGGTCGGCCCGCATGGCGGTGGAGAGGCGGTGGGCGATGATGATGGCCGTCCGGCCTTCGAGGACGTTGTCGAGCGCCCGCTCGATCGTCGCCTCCGACTTGAGGTCGAGCGACGACGTGGCCTCGTCGAGGATGAGTACCCGGGGCGACGCCAGGAACGCGCGGGCCAGTGCGAGCAGCTGGCGCTCGCCCGAGGACAGCGACGAGCCGCGCTCGTAGACCGGTGTGTCGAGCCCGTCGGGCGAACGGTCGACGAGCTCGTCGAGGCCGACGGCTCGGCACGCTTCGCGGAGGTCTTCGTCGGTGGCACCGGGGCGGGCGAAGGAGATGTTGTCTCGCAAGGTGCCGCCGAACAGGAAGGGCTCCTGGGGCACGACGCCGAGTTGGCGGCGCAACGAGCGGATGGTGACGTCGCGCAGGTCGTACCCGTCGACGAGCACCCGCCCGGCCGTCGGGTCGTAGAACCGAGTCACGAGCTTGGCGATCGTCGACTTGCCAGCGCCCGTGGTTCCGACCAACGAGAACGTCTCGCCGGCAGCGATGGTCAGGTTCAGCTTCTTGAGGATCGGTTGACCCTCGACGTACCCGAACTCGACGTCCTGGAAGGTGATTTCGCCGTCGATGGCCGGCAATTCGACGGCGTCGGGATGCTCGAGCACCGACGGGTCGGTGTCGAGCAGGTCACGGATCTTCGACACGGCCGCTTGTCCCGATTGGTACATGTTGTAGAGCTGGACGAGCTGTTGGATAGGGGCGAAGAAAGCGCTGACGTACAGCACGAAGGCGATGAGCTGTCCGGGCTGCAGCGATCCGTTGAGCACCATGCGCCCGCCGATGAGCAGCACCAGGGCCTGGGCCATCACGCCGACGGCTTCGGTGCCCGGTCCGTAGACCGCAGCCACCCGGGCCGTCTCGGCGTTCGCCGTGCGGTGGTCGCCGACGATGTTGCGGTGCTTGACCTCGTTGTAGCGCTGCCGGTTGTAGGCGGCGACGATGCGAATGCCGGACAGGCTCTCCTGCAGGTCGGCCATCACGTCGGCGATGCGTTCGCGGATCTTGTCGTAGCCCTTCTCCGACCGGCTGCGAAACCACAGGGTCATCAGGGTCATGACGGGGACGATGGCGAACACGACGATGGCGGCGAGGCGCACGTTCATGCTGAACAACACGGTGATGACGTAGACGAGCGTGAACAGCTGGACGATCAGGTTGATGATGCCGTCCTGCAGCAACTCGGACAGCGCCTCGATGTCGCTCGTCATGCGGGTCATGATGCGGCCCGCCTTCTCGCCGGTGAAGAAGTCGAGGGAGAGCCGCTGGATGTGGGAGAACACCCGGATGCGCAGCGACTTCATGAGCTTCTGGCCGAGGCGACCGGTCCACGACACCCGAACCGCGCTGGTCAGTCCGTTGAGGACGATCGACCCCAGATAGAACGCGGCCATCAGTTTCACGACGCCGAAATCGCGGGCGAGCATGCCCTTGTCGATGGCCCGCTGGGTGAGTTGCGGTCCGACCTGCAGGGTCACCGTCTCGATGGCCACCAGGAAGATGCCGACAACGAGGGCCCACCAGTGCGGACGCAGCAGCCGTTTGAGGGTGAAGCCCTTCTGGTCGGACGGGGCGACGTTCGAGAACTCGACCTCGGGATTGACGTGTTCGGGTTCGTCGGCCAAGAGCTTCTCGACCCCCGCCATCATCTCGGGCGGGATGCCGGCGAAGGGCAATCCGGTGGCCTGCGGGCGGTTGGCGAAGCCGCCTCCGCCGAAACCGCCGCCTCCCCAGGCCATCAGCCGGCTCCGATTTCGGGTTTCGGGGCGTGGGCCTCGACCCACTCCTCCTCGGCCCTGGCCAGCACTTCGGCATAAGCCGGGACGGTCGACATGAGGTGGGCGTGGGTGCCGTCGGCGGCGATGCGACCGTCCTGCAACAGCACGACCCGGTCGGCGAGGGAAATGGTCGAGAGGCGGTGGGCGATGATCAGCGTCGTCCGGCCGGTCATGAGCGTCGTGAGAGCGCCGTGGATCTCGTGCTCGACTTGCACATCGATGGCGCTGGTGGCGTCGTCGAGGATGAGGATGCGGGGGTTGACCAGCAGGGTGCGGGCGATGGCGATGCGCTGGCGCTGGCCGCCAGAGAGGGTGTAGCCGCGCTCGCCCACCATGGTCTCGAAACCGTCGGGCAGCTTGGACACGAACTCGGTGACCCCGGCCGCTGAAGCAACGGCTTCGACCTCTTCCTGGGTGGCGTCGGGTCGGCCGTAGGCGATGTTGTTGCGGATGGTCTCGGAGAACAGGAAGGGCTCGTCGAGTACGAGGCCGATGTGCGACCGCAGGCTCTCGACGCTGAGGTCGCGCACGTCGATGCCGTCGATGCGAATGGATCCCGCAGTCACGTCGTAGAAGCGGGGCAGCAGTCGAGCGGCGGTCGACTTGCCGGTGCCCGTCCGTCCCACCAGGGCCACCGTCTCGCCCGGGCGCAGATGGAGTTCGAAGTCGGTGAGGACGGCGCTGGCCGCAGCGTCACCGGTCGAGCCGTACGCGAACCCGACACCCTCGAAGCGCACATCGCCTTCGGGTTCGACCAGATCGACGGCGCCTGGCCGGTCGACGATCGCCGGCGCCTCGTCGATGATCTCGAAGATGCGTCCGGCCGAGGCGGCCGCCCGCTGCCCGAGCATCATCAGGAAGCCGAGCATCATGAACGGCATCTGCAGCATGACGACGTAGGCGTTGAACTCGACGATCGTGCCGATGCTGACGTCGCCGTCGAGATAGAGCTTGCCGCCGTAGAGCAGCACCATGGCCAAGCCGAGGCGGGGCAGGTTCTGCAGGTACGGCGAGTACTTGGCCCTGATGTCGACCTGCAACGACGCCGCCCAACGGAGCCGCTCGGCCGCTTTGGCCAATTTGGCGATCTGATCGGGTTCGGCGGCGAAGGACTTCACGACCCGAGTGCCGGTGACGTTCTCCTCGACAATGGTGGCCACGTCGGCTTGGCGCGACGACACGAGCCACGAAACCGGGAACATCGCGGAACGCATCTTGGCGCCGGTGAAGTAGACGCCGGGCAGGGTGATGACGGCCACGATGGCCAGGGGCAGGCTCGTGGCCGCCATGAGGAAGAAGGCGACGACGAACATGATCAGGGAGATCACGACCGTTGGCGCGAAGGCCAGGAACATCTGCACCGAGCGGATGTCGGAGTTGGCTCGGGAAATGAGTTGGCCGCTCTGCATGCGGTCGAAGTACGAGAACGACAGCGTCGAGAACTTGCGATACATGATGTTCCGCAGGTCGTATTCGATGGCGAAACTGGTGCGCTGCAGGTTGTAGCGGTAGACGAACCCGATGGCGAAGCGCAGCACGGCGATGCCGGCCATCATCGCCACGAAGCCGGAAAGCGGTTCGGCCGGGTCACCGGCGATCGCCGGAAGAACGGCGCGGTCAAGGGTGATGCGGATGAGGCGGGGAATGGCCAACTGCAACAGCAGGCTGAGCAATGCGCAGCCGAGGGCGCTGAAGACGATGGCCTTGTGGGACAGCACGATCGGCGACATCCGCTTCCACCAGGCCTTGGTGGTGTCGGGGTCGATGGAGGCCGGCGGAGGTTCGTAGCGGGCGACCGGAGGTTGGGGGATTCGCCCCGACTCGAGTGGTGGGAGAGGTGGACCCGATCCGTCAGGGGGACGGAGCAGGGTCGTCAACGGTCGCGACCGGCGGCGGTGGTCGTCTTGGAGGAAGCCTCGGCCGCCGTGCGGGTCTCGCGAGCGATGTCGAGGGCCTTGCCGAGCAGCTCGAGGCCCTCGAGGGCCCGCTTGGCCTGGGCGGGCGACAGGTGCTGGGTCACGTCGTCGAGGCGTTGGGCGACGGCGAGGTCGGCCCGGGCGAGGGCCTCGGCGCCGGTCGGGGTGATCACATGACGGACGCAACGGCGGTCGTCCTCGGCGGCGGCGCGCTCGACGAGGTTTCGGGCGACGGCTCCGTCGACGAGGGCGGTGAGCGAGGGGGGACTGACGTCGAGCCACCCCGCCAGGGCTGTCGCCCGCTCGGGTCCGCCGGAGAGAAAGGCGAGAAGGCGGTATTGGGGGAGCGACAGGCCGACGGTGGCCAAGGCGACCTCCATCGACTTCGAGAACCTGGCCGCAGCCCGGGCGGCGGCGACAGGCGCGCTGGTCGAAGGGTTGACGTGGGGCGATTCGGCGGTCACATGATTAGACTACCGAACTAATACCGCCGGTGCATTGGTCATTTGCCACCGGTACAGTCGAAGCACTACACGACAGAGAGAGGCCCGCATGATCGACCGGGACAAGCTGTACATCGACGGAGCATGGGTCGCATCGACCGGCACCAAGAGCATCGACGTCATCAACTCCACGACCGAAGAGGTCATGGGGCGCATCCCCGAGGGGACGACGGATGATGTCGACAAGGCCGTCGCCGCCGCCAAGGCCGCCTTCCCGGCCTGGTCGAAGACCTCGGTCGAGGAGCGCGGCAAGTATCTGCAGCGCATCACCGAGGGCCTCCAGGCCCGCATGGGCGAGATCGCCGACGTCGTGTCGAAAGAGGTCGGCATGCCGCTGAACCTCTCGAACATGATCCAGGCCGGCCTCCCCCTCATGACCTTCGGGTCGATGCAGGCCCTGCTCTCCACCTTCGAGTTCGAAGAGACCATCGGGAACTCCCTGGTCGTCAAGGAGCCCGTAGGCGTCGTCGGGGCCATCACCCCGTGGAACTATCCGCTGCACCAGATCGCCCTGAAGGTCGCTCCGGCGCTGGCCGCCGGCAACACCGTCGTCCTCAAGCCGTCCGAGGTCGCCCCCCTGAACGCCTTCATCCTCGCCGACGTCATCAACGACGTCGGCCTGCCCAACGGCGTGTTCAACCTGGTCACGGGCGTCGGCCCGGTCGTCGGCGAGCGCATCGCCGAGCACCCCGATGTCGACATGGTCTCGTTCACCGGCTCGACCCGGGCGGGCAAGCGGGTCAGCGAGGTCGCTTCGCAGACGGTCAAGCGCGTCGCTCTCGAGCTCGGCGGCAAGTCGCCGAACATCATCCTCGAGGATGCCGACCTGTCGAAGGCCATCCCCGCCGGCGTCGGCGCCGCCTTCCTCAACTCGGGTCAGACCTGTACCGCCCTCACCCGGATGATCGTCCCCCGCTCGAAGCTGGCCGAGGTCGAGGCGCTGGCCACGGCTGCGGCCGAGGGCTTCACGCCGGGCGACCCCTTCGAGGCCACCACCCGCCTCGGTCCGCTCGTATCCGCAGCCCAGCAGGCCCGGGTGCGCGACTACATCA
>JBKJLU010000225.1:0-6299 GCA_046596815.1 Acidimicrobiales bacterium
CGAGGGACACGGATCCATCGCCCTCGCGGGTGATGAGCGTGTGCTTCATCCAGTTGACGTCGTCGCGGTTGGGGTGGTCGACCCGCATGTGGGCGCCACGGCTCTCGGGACGAGCGGCGGCACTGACCACGAGGGCCTCAGCCAGGTCGATGAGATAGCCGAGCTCGAGGGCCTCGACGAGGTCGTAGTTGAAGACCTCACCCTTGTCGTCGATCGAGACCCGGTCCCACCGCTCGCGCAGTTCGTGCACGGTCTTGAGGACGGAGTCGAGGCTCTCCTGGCTGCGGAACACCGACGCCTTGTCCATCATCTCGTTCTGCAGGACGGTGCGGATGTCGACGACCTTCTCGCCTCCGCTCCCGGCTTTCATCTTCTCGATGCGGCTGCGGACGTCGTCTTCGATGCCCTTGGGGATCTCGGGCAGGTCGACGTCGGATCGGTTGACGAACTCGGCCATGGCCCGTCCGCCCCGCTTCCCGAACACCACGATGTCGAGGAGGGAGTTGGTGCCGAGGCGGTTCGACCCGTGGACCGAGACGCAGGCGCATTCGCCGGCGGCGTAGAGACCCCGGACCACCTTCTGGTCGGGCCCGACGACGACTTCACCATCGACGTTGGTGGGGATGCCACCCATGGCGTAGTGCGCGGTCGGCTGGATCGGGATGGGGTCGGTCTTGGGTTCGAGGCCGAGGTAGGTGCGGACGAAGTCGGTGATGTCCGGCAACTTGGCGTCGATGAATTCCGGCGGGAGGTGGGTGAGGTCGAGGTAGACCGCGTCCTTGTCGGGGCCGACGCCGCGCCCCTCGAGGATCTCGGTCTGGATGGCGCGGGCGACCATGTCGCGCGGAGCCAGATCCTTCACCGTCGGCGCGTAACGCTCCATGAAGCGCTCGTTGCTGTCGTTGCGGAGGATGCCGCCCTCACCGCGTGCCGCTTCTGACAGCAGGATGCCGAGCTTGTAGATGCCGGTCGGATGGAACTGGAAGAACTCCATGTCCTGCAGGGGGATGCCCCGGCGATAGAGCAACCCTGGTCCGTCGCCGGTGAGGGTGTGGGCGTTCGACGAGACCTTGAACATCTTCCCGAAGCCACCGCTGGCGAAGAGGCAGGCCTTGGTGTTGAAGACGTGAAGGTCGCCCGTCGCCTGCTCGTAGGCGATGACGGCGCCCACTCGGCGCTCGCCGTTTCCGTCGTCGACGAAGTGGATGTCGAGGACCTGGTACTCGTTGAAGAAGTTGACGTCGCGGGCGACGCACTGCTGGAAGAGCGTCTGCAGGATCATGTGGCCGGTGCGGTCGGCCGAGTAGCACGCCCGCATGACGGGGGCCTCGCCGTGGTTCCGGGTGTGGCCGCCGAAGCGGCGCTGATCGATCTTGCCTTCGGGGGTGCGGTTGAACGGCAGGCCGAAGTGCTCGAGCTCGATGACGGCGTCGATGGCCTCGCGACACATGATCTCGGCTGCCGGCTGATCAACGAGGTAGTCGCCCCCCTTCACCGTGTCGAAGAGGTGCCACTCCCAGCTGTCCTCTTCCACGTTGGCGAGAGCGGCGCACATGCCGCCCTGCGCCGCTCCCGTGTGCGACCGGGTCGGGTAGAGCTTGGTGATGACGGCGGTGCGGCACTTCCCCGCCGTCTCGATCGCAGCCCGGAGGCCGGCGCCGCCCGCCCCGACGATCACCGCGTCGTAGCTGTGGTGGTGGACGTTCACGCAGTCTCCTGACTCACGCCCGGAATCCTGTCACCGCGGCTTTCCCCATGCGCAATCCCAACGTCACGGGAGGTTCGGGTCAGGCGCTCGGCTGGATGGCGGACTCGTAGTGGTTCGACGCTTTGACGCTGCTGCCCTCGACGGACAGGTCGAGGGTGAGCGGTCCGGGGGCATCGGGCACGACGAATTGCAGCGTGCCGATGCGGACGCAGGCGTCGGCGGGCACGTCGCCCGTCCAGGCGCGGTGGTGGTCGCCACCCGTCCAAGCCAGAGAGGCCTTCACCGTCAACGCGCTCAGGGGGTCGCGACGGTCGCTCACGACGTGCACGTCGAGGGCCACCGCCGTCCCTGGCTCGTACACCGCATCCGGGCGGTCGGCGACGACGATGATCGGAGCGCAGGCGGCGGCGAGCGCCTCGTACCCGAGCTTCGGATTGCGCTCGTGGTCGAGCACCGACCAGGTCACTGCGGGGTGTCCGTCGGCGAAGCAGAATTGGGCGAAACCGCCGGCGGGCCGGTACTTGAGGCGGCGCAGCGTCTCGATGTGGCGGCGGATGAGGTTGGCCTGGTACGTCTGCGTCGCCTCCCGCCAACTGTCGAAGCTGGCGTACTCCGCCGGATCGAGCCCGTTGCGTTCGAAGAATGTCTTCTGGAGGGCATGCACCCGGCCGAGTCGGTCCCAGTCGAGGTCGGGCCAACGCGTCGGCTCCATGAACTCGACGGCTTCCGGAACCGCCTGCGCGCCGAACTCGCTGACGAACCGACTGAGCCGCGGCCAGGTCGACAGCACGCGGGGGAGGTCGGTCTCTTCGTTGTGGTACCAGCCGAGGTAGAGGTGACTGTCGCCGGTCGGGATGCCGGAGTGGGCGATCACCGGGCGCGTCTTGTCGGCCTTCTCGAGGGCCCGCCGCAACGAACTGTCGAGCACCGTCTTGTTCCACGACGGCAGCACCATCCCGCTCACCGTCTTGCGGGCGGCGGCACCGACATCGATCGGGGCCCCGGGCTCGATGTCGAGGGAGATGGGTTCGTTGTGCGCGCACCACAGCGCGATGGACGGATGGTGGGCCAGCAGGTCGACGGCTTCGCGCGCTTGGCGTACCGCCTGCTTCCGGGTGCCGCGGGCATAGGCCCACTGCAGGGGGAGGTCCTGCCACAGCAGCATGCCGGCGGCGTCGGCGGCGGCGTAGGTCTCCGGCCGGTTCACGTGGGCGTGCAGCCGCAGCAGATCGAGGCCGGCGTCCTTGGCCAGCGTGACATCGCGCTCGAGCTCAGTCGCGGTTGCCTCGCCCAACGCCATGCGGTTCGGACCCTGGTTGGTGCCTTTGAGGAAGAGGCGCTCGCCGTTCACCGACGCGATCCAGTTCTTCAGGGCGATCTTGCGAAGACCGGTGCGAACGAGGCGCGAGTCGCTGGGTTCACTGCGATCGAGCAGGCGCACTTCGACGGCGACGTCGACGAGGTTGGCGGTTCCGAGCGCATGAGGCCACCACAGCGGCGGCTGGTCGATGCCGATGCGCCACTCGACGCGGTTCTCTCCGGCCGCGAGGGTGTGTTCCTCGGTGGATTCGTTGAGGATGCCGCCGTCGCCGTCGCCGTCGACGCCGTCGACGCCGCTGACGACGGCGCGGAGTTCGACCGTCGACGCCTCGGATGCGTCGAGGATCGCCCGGAACGACAGGGCCGCCGATTCCGCCGAGGCCTCGGTGCAGAGCACCCGCAGGCGCACGATGCGCACCGGACCGGTCTCGTGCAGACGCACGGGTCGCCAGATGCCGCCAGGGTTCCAGTCGGGATCGAAGCAGTCCCAATGTTGGAAGACGCCGGTCAGGTTGCGTTTCGACGTGCGGTCGTTCTGTGGCGTGCACGTCAGTTCGGTGGCCAGGACGTGCTCGCTCCGGTCGCACAGGTGCTCGGTGACCTCGAAGGTGTGAGGGAAGAAGTAGCCCTCGGTGTCCCCCAGGTACGACCCGTCGAGCCAGACGTCGGATTGGTAGAAGAGGCCGTCGAAGGTCAGCCACGATCGGCGGTCGGCGTAGGGAGCAGGCGCGTCGAAGCGCCGCCGGGCGAGGACGGGACCGTTGCTCGCGGAAAAGTCGGGTGACGACCGCCAGTGCCCGGGAACGGTCAGCCCACCCCATCCGTCGTCGTCGAAATCGGGCTCGGCGTACGAGCGCCGAAGCGCCTCGTCGGCGTCGATCGCCCTCCACGTTCCCCCGAGATCCACGAGGGCGAACGCTACGGCAAGGGCGGCCTCGAAGGGGCCGGCCGTCGTCGGTTGTTGCCGTGACGACGGGGATAGGGTCGAAGGCATGTCTTCACGTGCTGCCACCCTGGGTCAACTGCGCGAATCCGGGTGGGTCTCGGTGCCGGTGAAGGAGGAGGTGCGCCGCAACGCCGCCCGGCGAATCGCCGCCGGCGAGCCGCTGGTCGAGGGCATCCTCGGCTACGAGGACACGGTCCTTCCCCAACTCGAGAATGCCCTCCTGGCGGGCCACGACGTGATCTTCCTGGGCGAGCGGGGTCAGGGCAAGACCCGCATGATCCGTTCGCTCACCGGTCTGCTCGACGAGTGGCTGCCGGTCGTCTCCGGTTCCGAGATCCTCGACGACCCGTACAACCCGGTCTCGAAGCACGCCCGTGACCTCATCGCCGACAAGGGCGAGGACACGCCGATCGAGTGGGTGCATCGTGACACCCGCTTCGGCGAGAAGTTGGCAACGCCAGACACGTCGATCGCCGACCTCATCGGCGAGGTCGACCCCATCAAGGTGGCCGAGGGTCGCTACCTGTCGGACGAGCTCACCCTGCACTACGGCCTCGTGCCGCGCACCAACCGCGGCATCTTCGCCATCAACGAGCTGCCCGACCTGTCAGAGCGCATCCAGGTGGGCCTGCTCAATGTGCTCGAGGAGCGCGACGTGCAGGTGCGGGGCTACAAGATCCGCTTGCCTCTCGACGTGATGCTGGTCGCCTCGGCCAACCCCGAGGACTACACCAACCGTGGACGCATCATCACGCCCCTGAAAGACCGCTTCGGCGCCCAGATCCGCACCCACTATCCCCTCGATGTCGAGACCGAGCTTTTGGTGGTGCGCCAGGAGTCGGTGGCCCTCGACGGCGTCGGCGTGACGGTGCACGTCCCCGAGTTCATGGCCGAGATCGTGGCCACCCTCTCGCACCTGGCCCGCTCGTCTCCCCACATCAACCAGCGCTCCGGCGTCTCGGTGCGCCTGTCGATCGCCAACTACGAGACGCTCACCGCCAACGCCGCCCGTCGCGCCCTGCGCCTCGGCGAGACCGATGCCGTGCCCCGCGTCTCCGACCTCGAATCGCTGGTGTCGTCGACCGCCGGAAAGGTCGAGATCGAGTCGATCGACGAGGGCCGCGACGATCAGGTCGTCGAGCGGTTGCTCAAGGCCGCAGTGCTCACTGTCTTCAAGGATCGCTGCCCGATGGACCAGTTCCGGGAGGCCATCACCGCCTTCAACGAGTCGACGATCGTGCACGCCGGCGACGACATCTCCTCCGGCGACTACGTCGACACCCTGAAGTCGCTGCCCTCGCTGCGCGAGCCCGTCATGGCCCTGGCCGGCTCCGAGTCACCCGGCGCCGTCGCCTCCGCCATCGAGTTCGTCCTCGAAGGCCTCCACCTCTCCAAGCGCCTCAACAAAGAGGCCGCCGGCTCCCGCGCCACCTACCGAGGCCGATAGCCCGACCCCAGCGCCCTCACCGTTCTGGGGATGTTTGTGGTCCGCTGAGCGGGACATTCCTCCCCAGAAAGCGGAGGACGGAGGCGGCGAGCTCAATTGGTCGGTGCTTGAGTGACCACGGCGCCACGCGTCGGAGGTCCCAACCCACGGCCCTGATGTCGTCTTCGCGCCACGTGTCGTCGTCTTGGCGACGCGCATCGGAGTGCGTCCACCAACCGACGAACTCGAGGGCCTTGCGGCGATTGGGCCAGGCAAAGTCGACGGTGGCCTTCCCGCCGCCAGGGAGATCGAGGAGGAGTTGGCGGACGGGTGACTCGATCCCGGAGCGACGCAGTTCAGCAAGGAAGGCGACTTCGCCGGCGCTCCCGGGAACCCTACCGCCGTCCGCATAGAGCGTCATCGCTTCCCGAAGTTTGGAGACGCCGCACCGCCCCTTTCCGGCGTGCCCTCGCAGATAGGCCTCGACCTTCGCGGGCGACGATCGCCCGCGACGAAAGGCAGACGCCGCAGCCTTTTCGACGACGATCAACGGGCAGACCGCTCCGACCTCGAGCAAGGTCCGCTCGACACCTGTCGTCTCGATGCCCCCGAGGTGGACTGGCCGCTCCGTCCGCCGACTTCGGTGCAACACCACACCGTCGGGCATCGGCCGCTTCGAGTGGGGCGCCGTTACTTCGACCGGTGCGATTCCGATGCCGTCGAGCCCCCACAGGATCAGTGCGGCCCGATGGGACGCAACGGCCCCCGGGCCGGCGGCGAGCACCGCCGCCCTGACCTCCTGGGCCCAGGTCGCCGGCGACGATCCCACGAGGTAGACGCCAGCTTGGAGCGGCTGGAGGAGCCCACGGCGGAGGCGGTTGGCGATCAGGTGATCGGAG
>JBKJLU010000256.1:0-6491 GCA_046596815.1 Acidimicrobiales bacterium
CGGTGGTTCTTCTCCTTGAGCTCCACCTCGGTGGCTGCACCGACGCGGACGACGGCGACGCCGCCGAGGTGGAGCTCAAGGAGAAGAAGCACCGCATCGAAGATGCGCTGTCCGCGACTCGGGCCGCCATCGAAGAAGGCGTCGTCCCCGGCGGCGGCACGGCCCTCCTCCGGGCCCGCGCTTCGATCACGGCGATGATCGACAGCCTGACCGATGATGACGAGGCCACCGGCGCCCGCAGCGTCTACAAGGCGTTGGAGGAGCCGGCCAAGTGGATCGCCATCAACGCCGGCCTCGAGGGCTCGGTCATGGTCCAGCAGATCGAGCGTGAGACCGGCAACGTCGGCCTCAACGCCGCCACCGGAGAGTTCGAGGACCTGCTGAAGGCCGGCGTCCTCGATCCGGCCAAGGTCACCCGCTCGGCACTGCAGAACGCAGCCTCGATCGCCGGCCTGCTGCTCACCACCGAGTCGGTCGTGGCCGACAAGCCCGAGCCCCCCGCCGCCGGTGGCGGAATGCCCGGCGGCGGTATGGGTGGCATGGGTGGCATGGGAATGATGTAAGAATTCACCCTTCGCACAAGTAGCTCCCGCCGGCTTCTTGTCGACGCACGGCCGGACCCCTCGGGGTCCGGCCGTTGTGCGTTGCTCATGGCCTCGCTCTGCGTCGCTGGCGCTCCCGACGGCCGCGGCCCCCGAGAGTCGCGGTGCATGACCCCATTAGGTTGAGCGGATGCCGCCTGAGGACCTTCCGCCGCCCGACCCTGCTGCGTTGCTCGCCTTCTGGATGGAGTGGGAGCGCGGGGACACCCTGCCCGGGCAGGCGTTGGCGAACCTCAAGAAGGGGGGGCTCCGGGAGTTGCTGGAAACGACGATCGCCGCCCACGCCGAGGTCTTCGGTACGGAGTGAGCGATGGGGATGCACCGGGGGGCGAGCGGGAGCACCACGTGCAGCGCATCCCCCGTCCCGAAGTGGCGCGCCCCGGTGGCCCGGCACCGTGGACGGGATGGTGGCGCGGCCAAGGGCGTCCGCGCGTTCGCCTCGCCCACGTCCGACGAGCGGTCGCGGGCCACCCCGATCTGCCGCCCATCGGCGACGACGATCGAAGCCTCCCCAACTCGTCCGTGCTCGCGGCGTTGTGGGAGGAGGACGGTGAGGCCCGCGTGCTGCTCACCCGACGGACGGCGTGGCTGCGTTCCCACAGCGGTCAGGTGGCGTTCCCCGGCGGACGGGTCGAGCCGGGCGAGCGCCTCGTTGACGCCGCGCTGAGGGAGGCCCAGGAGGAAGTCGATCTCGACCCTGACGCCGTCGACGTCATCGGCCGTTTGAGCCGGCTGCACACCATCTCGAGTGGCGCCGGCATCCACCCCTTCGTGGGCCTCCTGCGCGGTCGCCCCCGCCTCACGGCCAATCCGGACGAAGTCGATCGCGTCTTCGACGTGGCCCTCGGTGAGCTCATGGCCGAGGGTGTCTTCCACGAGGAGATCTGGGGAATCCGGTCTGACTCGGGTATCGGCACGGAGCGCCACATCTCGTTCTTCGACGTCGCCGGCGAGACCGTGTGGGGCGCGACGGCGCGCATGCTGGTCGAGCTGTTGGTGCTGGTGACCGCGCGACCGCTCGACTCAGCGGGCGAAGAGGGCGACCAGCACGGGGGCGATCACCAAGGCGGGGAGCAGTGAGCCGACCCGCACCTGTTTGAGGTCGAGAAGGCGCATCGAGATCCCGAGCACCATGATCCCTCCGGTGGCCGTTCCCTCCAGCACCATCCGCTCGCTGAGCACCGAGTCGGCGCTCCCGGCCAGCAGGGTCAACACCCCCTGGTAGACGAGCACGGGGAGCGCGCTGAAGGCAACGCCCCAACCCAGCGTCGCCGCGAACACGATGCTCACGAGGCCGTCGAGGGCCGCCTTCACGGCGAGAAGGCCGATGTCGCCCTCGAGTCCGTCGGCGATCGAGCCGAGCACGGCCAGCGGTCCGACGCAGAACAACAGGCTGGCGGCCACAAACCCTTCGACGAAGGTGCTCTCTTCCGGTGCCTCATCCGGTGCCACCGTCGGCGCAGCGTCGGGTGGGCGCTCGACCCGCCGGCGGATGCGGTCACCGAGCGACTCGAGGCGGTCCTCGATGCGCAGGGCTTCACCGACAAGCGCGCCGAGTACGACCGAGACGAGGGGGAACACGATGTTGTCCGAGCGCAACGCCTGGCTCACGCCGACGACAAGGACGACGAGACCGACGCTCTGCAGCACGGTGGTACGGGCCCGTTCGGGGATGCGTCCTCCGACCAACAGGCCGACACCGGTTCCGGCGATGATCGTGGCCACGTTGATGGCGGTGCCGAGGCCGGGCATGACGCGGGACGGTAGCGTGAAGTTCGTGGCTTCCCTCTCATTCGATGGCGAAACCCACGACGAGATCGTGCGCAAGGTCCGCCGCTGGCTCGCATCCCTCGACGGCCACGGACCGGCATCCACCATCACTCCGGTCGAGGCGGTCGAGCGGGCATCGGAACTGACGAAGGACGCGCTCACCGTGCTCGCCCAGGCGGCCCCCGGTCCGATGGCTCGCAGCGAACTGATGAAGGCACTCACCCGCATGGGCTACGAGGCCACCGACAGCACCAGGAAAGCGGTGATCTCCGGCCTCGACGCACTTGCGGATGCCACCGACGGCGACGTGGTGCAGCGGCTCGAGGGCCGGCGCAACTCGATCGTCTATGAGATGAACGCTGCCTTCGCCAAGCAACTCCTCCGCTCGCTCCGCGGCTGACCCGGTGATCGGCCTACCGTGCCCGCTGCGCCAATTCACCGGGCTCGACTGCCCGTTGTGCGGAGCGACCCGGGCCACCTTCGCCCTGCTGCGGGGCGACGTCGCGACGGCGCTCGATCACAACCTGCTGTACGTGCTCGCCCTCCCGATCCTGGGGCTGCTGGTGCTGTTGTGGCTCGTGCGCGGGCGGTCACCGGCATGGATCAAGAAACCCATGGCGACCTGGTCGGTGGTGGTGGTCGCCGTCGCCTTCGGCGTTGTCCGGAACCTCCCGTTCGACGCCGTTTCCGTCCTCAAGAGCGCTGCAGGCAGCAACTAGAGTCGACTTTTCCCCAATGTCAGGAGTGGTTCGTGGCTGAGCTCGAGATCGGGATCGGCAAGTCCGGCCGCCAGGCGTACGGGTTCGATGACATCGCCATCGTTCCGAGCCGGCGCACCCGGGATCCCGAGGACGTCGACATCTCCTGGGAGATCGACGCCCTGAAGTTCGACCTGCCGCTGCTCGGCGCCGCCATGGACGGGGTCGTCAGCCCGTCGGTCGCCATCGAACTCGGCCGCCTCGGCGGTCTCGGCGTGCTCAACCTCGAGGGCCTCTGGACCAGGTACGAGGATCCCGAGCCGCTGTTCGAGGAGATCTCGAAGCTCGACAACGAGAAGGCCACGGCGCGGATGCAGCAGATCTACGCCGAGCCCATCAAACCCGAGCTCGTCACCCAGCGCATCAAGGAGATCAAGGAGGCCGGCGTCTACTCGGCCGCCTCGCTCACCCCGCAGCGGGTCGAGCAATACGCCAAGGCGATCCTTGCGGCCGAGCTCGACCTCTTCGTCATCCAGGGCACGGTCGTCTCCGCCGAGCACGTCTCCAAGACGGTCGAGCCCCTGAACCTCAAGAAGTTCATCCGTGAGTTCGAGATCCCCGTCATCGTCGGTGGTTGTGCGTCCTACCAGGCGGCGCTTCACCTGATGCGCACCGGCGCCGTCGGCGTACTCGTCGGTGTCGGCCCCGGCAACGCCTGCACGACACGCGGCGTCCTCGGCGTCGGGGTGCCGCAGGCCACCGCGATCGCCGATGCGGCCGGTGCCCGCATGCGCCACCTCGACGAAACCGGCGTCTACGTCCAGGTCATCGCCGACGGCGGCATGTCCAAGGGCGGCGACATCGCCAAGGCCATCGCTTGTGGAGCCGACGCCGTCATGATCGGTTCGCCCCTGGCAGCCGCCCACGAAGCGCCGGGCCGGGGCTACCACTGGGGGATGGCGACGTTCCACCCGACGCTGCCACGCGGCGCACGGGTCAAGGTCGGCGGTCTCGGAACGCTGAAGGAGATCATCACCGGACCGGCCCACGAGAACGACGGCCGCCTCAACCTCTTCGGGGCGCTGCGTACGTCGATGGCGACCTGCGGCTACCAGACGGTCAAGGAGTTCCAGAAGGCCGAGGTCATGATCGCTCCCGCCCTGCAGACCGAAGGCAAGGCGCTCCAGCGCTCGCAGCAGGTCGGGATGGGCCACTAACCGGTAACCGCTAGAGCCGAAGGCCCACGTCGGCAACGACCTTCGGACGCGGGTCTTACCTACGACAGGGTCACCCCGGGTCGAAGGCGAGCCGGGGTACCGCCCCGAACGACGGGACCATGGTTCGTAGCCGGTCGCGCATGTCCTCTCGCAAGGGTGGCGGTCGGTTGTCGAGGGGCCGGCCGTTGGGCCGGATGAATTGCAGTTCGCTGGCGGGGTCGCCGGCGATGTTCCAGCCGCCTTCGTGGACCGCCCGGTGGTGACGCCGACACAACAGCACGAGGTTGTCGATGACCGTCGGCCCACCCTTGGAGTACCACACGATGTGGTGGGCGTGCACACCGAGGGTGCGGCGACATCCGTGCCAGCGGCACCCGCCGTCGCGGCGGCGCAGCTGGCGGCGCAACCAGAACGGAACCGTGTGCTCCATCGCGCTGCGGGCCATCGCCGCGTGACCTGGGCCCTCGGCGACGAGCTGCACTCGGGCGTCACACGCCAAGCGGTGCAGCGTCTCGGCAGCTAGCGGCACGCCCGAGTCGAGCGCCGCGGCGATCGCATCATCGACGTTGGCGTCGTCGTGCTGGTCGAACCACTGGGCGGGCACGTGCACGACGATGGTGGCCCGGTCGGGGTCGGCATCTTCAGCCAGTCGCGCGCCCGCGAGCTCGATGAGCGCGTCGGCGCAGCGGCTCTCGAAGGGGTCATAGATATTGGTGACCGGGTCGGGGCCGGCCTGCTCGGCCATGCGGGTCAACGCCGCGGCGAGGGTGGCGGCGGCCTCGGTCGGCAGTTGCCCCGACAAACGCACGCTCGACCCGTCGGGGGTGTCGCGCCACCGGAACGAGCGGAGCCGGTCGGCCTCGTTGGCGTCATCCGCGGTCGGCGGCTTGGCCAAACGAACCATCGCCTCGAGCTCAGCGGCCGAGCGACCGACCGCATCGGCGGCGACCGCGGCGTCAGTCTCGGGCGTCGCCAAGCGAATAGCCGAGCGGGCCTGGTCGACCGACAGTCGCCCCCCGGCCACGGCGTCGGCGACCGCCGGCAACTCCTCGAAGGCGTGAGCGGCGCGCACCCAATCGTTGGCCGTGCGCCGAGCCAGCCCGTAACGGGCCACGAGCCAATCCGCCATCGACACCATGGCGTCAGCCCGGTAGGCCTCGCTGCGGTCGTACTCGGCCACGAACACCAACAACTGGCGCCACGTCGTCATCGACAGCGCATGCAACTGATCCATAGCCGACGTCATCTCTTCGGCCGACCACGCGGATGCCCCCGCCCCCTCCGCAACCTCCCGCCGCAACCGAGTCGAACTCACGTTCCCATCGTAAAACAGAGGTGTGACAAGAATGATCTGGCCGGCTGTTGGTGAGGATGCGAGGCGAGAACGCGCCGAACCCAACAATCCGGTCAGAGATTCATGTGCAAGGCAGGGTCAGCCCGGCGTCGTCACCGGCGACTTCGCTGACCGCGACTTCGCCTCGCGCCTGATCGAGCCCCTCGGTTGGCACCGTCACTGGGACCGCGTTCCCGGCGCCGTCTCCCCCCGTCGCAAAGCGACGCGCCGCCAAGAAGTAGGCGCCAAGGCGGGTTGCGGCCCTTGGTAGCGTGGGGGATGGCCGTCGAAGATCCGCCGCGGGTGCACGACGAGGACCTCGTTCTCGTCGTCGACTTCGGAGCCCAGTACGCGCAACTCATCGCCCGTCGTGTCCGCGAGGCCCACGTCTACAGCGAGATCGTCCCCTGTACGACGCCGGTCGACGAGATGTTGGCCCGCAAGCCGGCGGCCATCATCTTCAGTGGCGGGCCGGCGTCGGTGCACGTCGACGGGGCGCCGTCCATTGATCCGTCCATCTATGACGCCGGCGTCCCCCTGTTCGGCATCTGTTACGGGGCCCAACTCGTCGCCCTGCAGTTGGGTGGCGTGGTCGCCCGCACCGGCAAGGGCGAATACGGACGGACGTCGCTGCAGGTGACCGACACCTCGGTGCTGTTCCACGAGTTGCCGACCGAACAAGACGTGTGGATGAGTCACTTCGACTCGATCACCGAGGCCCCCGAAGGCTTCCGGGTCACGGCCTCGACCGAGGGGACTCCGGTCGCCGCCTTCGAGTCGAAGGAGCGGTCGATCGTCGGAGTGCAGTTCCATCCGGAGGTCATGCACACGGCGCGCGGGCAGGAGGTCTTGAAGCACTTCCTCTTCGACG
>JBKJLU010000286.1:0-6926 GCA_046596815.1 Acidimicrobiales bacterium
GCGGTGATCGTCATTTCCGGGAGCGGACCCCATCCGCTCACCAAAGTGGCCAGCAGCGCCGCGCCCGTGGGAGTCGTGAGTTCGACGCCCACGTCGCGTCCGTAGGTCGGCGCTCCCCGCAGGAGTTCGACGACCGCAGGGGCCGGGTTGGGCAGGGCGCCGTGGGCCGAGCGGATCATGCCGGTACCGGTGGCCACGGCGGAGGCGTGCACCTCGTCGATACCGAGGACCTCGAGCGCCGCGCAGGTGCCGACGACGTCGACGATGGCGTCGACCCCGCCGACCTCGTGGAAGTGCACCTGCGACGGCGGCCGCCGGTGCACCCGTCCCTCGGCCTCGGCCAGTGCCGCGAACGTGGCGAGGGCCCGGTCGCGGACGCGTTCGGGGAGACGAGCTTCTTCGATGAGGCCGACGATGTGGCGGTGGGTGCGGACGATTCCCGACTCCTCGATGACGACGTCGACCGAGGTGGCGGCGATGCCGTTGCGCATGGTGGCGGCGGTCTCGATGTGCCATCCGGGGACGGGAAGACGCTGCACGAGACCAACGACCTCAGCGAGATCGGCGCCGGCGTCGAGCAGCGACCCCAGGGCCATGTCGCCGGCGATGCCGGCGAAGCAGTGGAACCAGGCGAGGCGCCGCCCGGTCACGGCAGCAGACGGGCGATCGCGCACGCCGCTCCGAACCCGTTGTCGATACCGACGACGGTGATACCGGCGGCGCACGAGGACAGCATGGCCAGCAGGGCGGTGATGCCCTCGAAGGCGGCGCCGTAACCGGTTGACGTCGGGATGGCGATCACCGGAGCGGGGGTGATGCCACCGACGATCGACGCGAGGGCGCCCTCCATTCCGGCGACCACGACAACGGCGTCGGCGCTCCCCAATTCGTCGGCCGTGGCCAGCAGGCGGTGGATGCCGGCGACGCCACAGTCGGCCAGAAGTGTGGGACGGAAGCCGTAGGCGGTCAGGGTGACGGTGCACTCCTCGGCCACGGGGAGGTCGCCGGTTCCTGCGGTGATGACGAGGATGCGGGCACTGCGCTCGGCCTCGGGTCGCCACACCACCGTGTGACCGGTGCGGATGCCCCCGGGCCTCCTGGTCATCGCGGCGTCGGCCTGTTCGTCGGTGCAACGGGTCAGCAGCACCGGTCCGCTCCCCGGTCCTTCGATCAACTCGGCGACGATGCCCGCGCACTGCTCGGCCGTCTTGCCAGGCCCGTAGACGGCCTCGGCGATGCCCTGGCGGAGCATCCGGTGATGGTCGACCTTGGCGAACCCGAGGTCGGCGAAGGGCAGGCGGCGTAGTCGAGTGGCGGCGTCGTCGGGTGTGACCGTGCCGGTGCGCACGTCGTTGAGCAGTTGCCGAAGAGAGATCTCATCCATGACGGCCTCTATCCTGCCTCGCACCGTGTCGACGTCCCCAGCCCTGCGCATCGCCTTCCTCGGACCGCCGGGCACGTTCGGCGAGGAAGCCCTGCTCACCCAGGACGATTACGCCACCGGGGAACTGCTGGCGTTTCCGAGTCACGCCGAGATCATCACCGCCACCGAGCGGGGAGAGATCGACCTCGGGTTCGTCGGTTTCGAGAACTCGATCGAGGGCAGCGTGCGCAGCGTCCTCGACCATCTCATCTTCGAAACCGACCTGCTCATCCAGCGCGAGGTGGTGCTCCCCATCACCCAGAACCTGTTGGCTCCTCCGGGAACCGCGCTTGCCGACGTCCGTCGCATCGTCTCGTTCCCTGATGCCATGGAGCAGTGCCGCGAGTTCTTCGCCAGGGAGCTTCCTGAGGCCGAGTTGGTGGCCGCCAACTCGACCGCCGAGGCGGTGCAGCTGGTGGCCCGCGAGAAGCCGGCGGCCACGGCCGCGCTGGGGACGGCGCTGGCGGCGAGGCTCTACGGGCTCGACATGCTGGCGGCCGGCGTCGAGGACCACCCCGACAATTCCACACGTTTCGTGACGGTCGCCCGCGAGGGCATCCCGGCGCCCACGGGCCACGACAAGACGAGCATCGTGTTGTTCCAAGAAGCCGATCGTCCCGGCAACCTCCACCTCATCTCGGCCCAGTTCGCAGCACGCGAGATCAACCTCACCAAGTTCGAGAGCCGGCCCACCAAACAGAGCCTCGGGGAGTACTGCTTCATCATCGACTTCAGCGGCCACGTGGTCGACGAGATCGTGGCCGACTGTCTCCGCAACCTCCGGGCCGATGTCGGAAGCGTGAAGTTCCTCGGTTCGTACCCGGCCGCGGGCACCTACAGCGAGGCCATCCGGCGCGACGCCGAGGCCAACTGGAAGGCGGCCGACGACTGGGTGAACGGCCTCCGCGCCCAAGTGCGCCGCTAGCCTTTCCTTCCCGGGAGGGGTGCGAGAGCGGCCGAATCGTCTCGTCTTGAAAACGAGTGGGCGCAAGCCCCGTGGGTTCGAATCCCACCCCCTCCGCTGCTCGACCTAGGGGGAGCCGCCATTCCCGGAAGCCAGGGCGCCCGCGTTGATGCAGTACCGCTGGCGCGTCGGCGCCGGACCGTCACCGAAGACATGTCCTAAATGTCCACCGCATCGCCGGCACAGCACCTCGGTGCGAGGGATTCCCATGCTGAAGTCGCGGTGGCGTTCGACGCCGTCGGCGAGGGCGTCGCTGAAGCTCGGCCACCCGGTTCCCGATTCGAACTTGGTGTCAGCTTCGAACAGCGCGGCGCCGCACCCACCGCAACGAAAGAGGCCATCCGGATCCGGGGTCACCTCGCGCCCGCTGAAGGCTCGCTCGGTACCGGCGCGCCGGAGGATCCTGAACTGTTCCGAGGTCAGCTCCCGACGCCACTCCTCGTCGCTCTTGGCCACCGCACGCTCGACGTCTACCCGGTGACGTCGGCCGCCGACGAGTCGTTGCGCCCATGTCGACAGTGCTCCCATGCCCTCAGTGTGGCGGAGTAGGGCAGTACCATCGTGCCCAGCTGGCGACTCGAGGGGACGGCGGCGATGGCAGTCGAGTTGAACCACATCATCATCCCGAGTCGCGACAAGGTCGCATCGTCGCAATTTCTTGCGGAGATATTAGGGATCGACCCGCCCCGGCTCGTGAGCCACTTCATGGCGGTCGAGGTGTCGAACGGTGTCACTCTCGATTACGACGACGCGGACGAGTTCCGTCCCCAACACTGCGCCTTTCTCGTTGGCGATGACGACTTCGACGCCATCTTCGAACGAGTCACCGACGCAGGGATCACCCACTACGCCGACCCGTCTCACTCGAACTCCGGTGAAATCAACCGCAGGAACGGTGGCAGAGGCTTCTACTTCGCCGACCCTGACGGTCACAATATGGAGGTCTTCACCAAGGTCCCGCTGCCCTGAGTTGCGTCGAGGCGTCGGTACTACTACCTGGACGGGCGCACACGAGACTCGCCAGCGGAGCCCTCGGGCGGGAGCAGGCGGACCGCGAGAACCACCCAGATCAGCCCGACCCCGACGAGCAGGAACGCCGAGGGCGTTTCCGTGTTCCAGGTCAAGCTGCCGATGGCCGAGAGCGTCACAAGGACCCGGTCGATGACGTCGCCAAGACCCTGGGCCCAGAACGTGAACGCGAGGAAGATCAGTCCCAGCGCGAGTGTCAGCGTCCCCAAAATCGCGAACTGGATTACCCAGCTGACGACGTAGAGCAGTGCGCCCGCCGTCAGGAGGTATCCGGCGACGCGTCCGAGGGGAACGTTGCGTAGGTGCTCGTGAAACGGGGTGGTGCGGGCCGCCATGATCACGAGCGCAGCTCCAAGGCCTAGGAAGGGCAGCAACGCGTTTGCGTTGCGTTCGAGGCCGAACCAGTCAGCGTTCTGCGCCCCGATGAGGCCACCGGCGAGGGCGTAGACGATGCCACCGCTGATGGCGAGAAGGGGTCGGAGCCGGGCCACCAAACGAAGCCTACGAGTGGACTCGACACTCACGGGTGAGCAGACCGAGCGGCGCTTCGTGCTTCCCCCTCGCTGGGTGGTCGAGCGGAGAACACAACGGAGGCGATTGCGACCGATCGGCTCTCCGCCGAAACGCGGCAGGAAGCGAACACCAACCTGCTGGTGCTGTGTTCGACGGACACGTCGACTCTGAGGCGCTCACCCACCCGGGCGGCGCTGAGATAGTCCGTGGTGGTCGTAGCGGTGACGAGAGAACGGCCATCGTCGAGAAGTCGCTTCACACCTTGGCCGGTTGCAATGTCGATCAACGCAGCGAGAAACCCTCCGTGTGCCCGCCCCATCGAGTTGGCGCAGTCATCTCTGACCACCGTCTCAAATACTGGAGCGGGTTCCCATGTCACCTCGATTGGACCAAGAAACGTCGAGAAGGGACTCTGTCCCAGGGTCTCCATTCGGCCATCGTGCCAGCTCACTTCGCTGAATGCCCGCCGACCTCGACGACCGGCCGATTGGGCCACGACTGTCGCGAAGCCGGATCACCAGATCGCCACGGATCGGGCCGAGACAGAACGGCGGCGATGATCGGTACCGGTGGTCTGAGTCGTAGCCACTCTGTCGTCGCGTCTGGTGACCGGACGAACAATGAAGAGCTGGAACGGCGAGGACATGGAACTCGTCAGGTGGAGGGCGGTCGAGGTCCCGGCCTCGAAGACGGCATAGTCCTCCGTCGGCGAGCGCCCGCGCCGTAGGCGATGCTGGCCACTGCGGCCAAGGTAACGGCCATCGGCACCATCGGTAGGTCGTCGTCGGACGGCGCCGAGCGGCGGGCCGCAAGGGGGACAGGTGCGGCCGTCGGTGTCGGCGCCTCGGCGGTGGTCGTCGACGGCGCCATCGAGGGGGAAGCCGCGAGCGGCACGATCGACGCCGAGTCGGGGGCGGTGCGCCGACCGTCCCCGACGGCGACGGCACCGACCATGCCCGCGTGGAGCGTGCACGCGAACGGATACGTGCCGGCGTCGTCGAAGCGGAAGGCGGCGGAATCACCTGGTGCCAGCTCCCCGGCGAACATCCCGGAGCCGTAGAGGTTGTGGACCATCTTGTCGTGGTTGACGAAGGTGACTGTGGCGCCGGTCGCCACCCGAAGCACCGACGGCGACATGCACACGTCGACCATCTGCACGGTGTCGCCCTCGGCCTCCGACGGGCCGCGTTCCATGTCCCGGCGGCAGCCACCACCGCCGGCGCCCGCAGGTGGTGCCGTCACCACAAGGGCCGAAGCGATGATCACGACGATGGCGAAGACGATCTTGGGCGCACGCATACCGGTGGTACACCGCATCGGTCGACCGGGTTCCGGCGAGATTCGATCGTGAACGTCGAAGGCCGGGGTGGGCTGTGTATCAGCGCGGGAGGGATTCGGCGATGCGAATCGCTTCGTCTCGCCCGCCGTTGGTCTCGATGCGGATCGTCAGGCGGCCGCGCTGGACGAGCAGGACGCGGTCGCTGAGGCGGAGCCGCTCGGACACGAGGGCGCCGTTGGGGACGCGAAGGATGACGTCGTGGACCCCGTCGATCCAAAGCGCCGGCTCGCCGTTGATGCGGAGGGGCTCCACGGTGGTCTCTGGTCGCGTGACCTTCGAGAGGATCGGTCCCTCGACAATGGCGGCGTCGAACTCGGTCACCAACGGACCGCCCTCGTAGACGAGCGAGATCGACGGCGCCACGCCACGGCGGTCCACCCACACACCGTCCGGCGGGCCGAGGAGCTCGGGGACAACCGGGTCGAAGCCGGCCGCGGCCGACGCGGCGGCCAGCGTCGCCACGGGCTGACCGAGGTCGAGCGCCGGGCCGACCGGCGGCACCGGCGGCCTTTGGACCGTCGTCACCGTCGGGTTCGGCGCCTCGTTCACCTCGACCCCGCGGACGCCGAACCAGTCCGCCACGGCCGGGGCCGCGATGGCGCCCCCGACGGCGGCCACCAGCGCAGCGACGACGATGGCCCACCAGCGACGACGTGGTCGTCCTGGGGCGAAGCCGGCGGCAGCATCGGCCCGGAGCCGGGCCGCCACGACGCGAGCGACGCCACCACCCGACGGCGCGTCGAGGAACCCGCCGAGGTCGGCCAGCTCCACCTCGATCGGCGTCACTGAAACACCTCCTTGGGAGGCAGGGCCGCCCGGAGCCGCGCCAGCGCCCTGGAGAGGCGCGACTTGACGGTGCCGGGCCGGCACGACAACACGACGGCCATCTCTGCTTCGGTCAGCCCGGCGAACCAACGGCAGGCGATGACCTCTCGGTCCCGTTCGCCGAGGGTCTCGATGGCGGCGGTCAGTGTGCGGCGGCGATCCGCGGCCACGGCCTCCTCCTCGGGCGCCGCGCCAACGTCGGCCGACTCGGGGCTGGCCGACATCCGCAACGCCAGGTGCTCTCGTCGACCCGCGGCGCGGCGGCGGTTCCGCGCCTCGTTGGCCACGATCGTGAACAGCCACGGTCGGAACGCGGCGCCGCGACGGAACCCGGCCAGGGAGCGGTAGGCCTTGACGAACGCCTCCTGGACGGCATCCTCGGCGTCGCCGCCTGCGAGGGTCCACGCCAGACGTACCGCCCTCGCCTGGTAGCGCACGACGAGCACTTCGAACGCGCCGATGTCACCCTCCCTCGCCCGCTCCACGAGCTCCTCGTCGTCATCCATCGATCACCCGTCGTACACCTCGGGAGGGCAAACGGTTCCGATGTTCTCGCGCCCTACGCCAATCATGCGCTGTCCCAGGGAGGGGGGTTTCGAGTTCGCGGCGATGAGGCCGCGGACTCTGGGAGCAGGGGGGCAGGGGGGCAGGTCGGCGCGGCTACCGTGGTGGCCGGGAGAGGTGCGAGAGTGGCCGAATCGGCCTCACTGCTAACGGGATTTTCGCCTTTTCTCCATGAAGTGCTTGGAGTCGCCGAGAGCGACCGGCATTGTCCAGAAATAGCCTCTGACTTGCTGGTATCCGATGACCTGCTCCGCTGGTGATCGTCCGAG
>JBKJLU010000319.1:0-7424 GCA_046596815.1 Acidimicrobiales bacterium
CTCCCGACTCGGTGAGGAGCCGGCGGTCATCCTCCGTCGCTTGAAGTCGGCACTGCGGTCCCTTCGACCGCTGTCGCCGGTGGCTTCGTGAGCCGCGGCGTCTGCCGGCGAAGGGGCCGCAGTGGCGACTTCAAGCGACGGAGGATGACCGCCGGCTCCTCACCGAGTCGGGAGGCCACCTCTCGATACGTGATGCCGGGGACGGCGGCGAAGAGCAGGGCCGTCGCCTCCTCGGAAGACAGCGCTGCAAGGGTCAGCGCGGGGAACTTCGGGACGGCGGTGATTGCCACCCCCGCACCGTGTGCAAGTCAGCCGCCAAATAAACTAAACGACACTGAGAACTTCGCTTACCGACCGAATGGTTCAGAAGTAAATGATCTTGCGAGCCCGCTCGGTGACCTCGTCGAGGTCGTCGGTCCAGGCGCCTGTCGAAAGGTACTTCCATCCGCCGTCGCAGACGATGACCACGATGGTGCCGGCGTCGATCTCGTTGGCGCACTTCACGGCGCCGGCGAGGATGGCTCCGCTGGAGATGCCGGCGAAGATACCGACATCCCGCAGGAGACGCGTGTGCTCGAGCGACTCCCGGATGCCGACGATCTTCTTGCGATCGAGCAACTCGTAACCGTCGCCATCGATGAACACGGGAGGAACGAAACCCTCGTCGAAGTTCTTGAGCCCATCGACCATCTCCCCCGGCGGCGGCTCGATGGCCCAGATGGCGACGTCGGGGTTCTGCTCCTTGAGATAGGTACCGACGCCGATGAGCGTGCCACTGGTGCCCAGGCCCGCGATGAAATGGGTGATCTCCGGGCAATCACGAAAGATCTCGGGGCCGGTCCCCTCGTAGTGGGCCTTCGGGTTGGCGGCGTTGCCGTATTGGAAGGGGAACCAGTAGTCGGGGTTCTCGGCAGCCAACTCGTGGGCCCTCCGCATGGCCCCGTTCGACCCCTCCGCGCCTGGCGACCAGATGATGTCGGCTCCCCACACCTCGAGCAGCTGACGGCGCTCGATGGAGACGTTCTCGGGCAGAACGATCTTGATCGGATACCCCTTGACCTTGGCCACCAGGGCAAGGCCGATACCGGTGTTCCCCGACGACGACTCCAGGATCGTCTGGCCAGGCTGGAGCTCTCCCGATTTCTCGGCCTCTTCGACCATCGAGAGCGCCACCCGATCCTTCACCGATCCGCCCGGGTTCTGCCCCTCGAGCTTGGCCAGGATGCGAACCCGTGGATTGGGGCTCAGCACGGAGATGTCGACGAGTGGTGTCTCCCCGATCAGCCCGAGGATGGAGTCGAAGCGCGTCACGTTGACCGGCTACCCGCCGGCGACGGCCGGCAGGATCGAGATCGTCTCGTCGCCGGTCACCTTGGTGTCCAGCTTGTCGAGGAAACGGATGTCGTCATCATTCACGTAGACGTTGACGAACTTGTGGAGCGAACCGTCGTCGGTGACGACCTGCCCGTTCAACTGCGGGAACTGCAGGATGAGGTCCTCGAAGATCTCCCGGATGGTCTCGCCATTCGCCTTCACCGTGGCTTGGCCCCCGGCGTACTGGCGCAGGACGGTGGGCAGGCGTACGTCGACCGACACAGACGGGCTCCTCAAAGTTGACCGGATAGGTAGGGAATCCTACCCGCCTGTCAGAACAACCGGCTCTTCGGAGATCTTCCCATCGACGATCCGGTAGCTCCGCGTCATCGGAGCCTCGTCCCGCAGACTCACCAGCACGTAGTGCCACGACGGATCGGGAGCCTGGGCCACGTCCGTCGGCGACGGATAGGGGTCGGTGTGGGTGTGGGAGTGGAACACCCCGATGATCTCGAGACCGAGGGCCTCCGCGGCTCGGTCGGCCTTCAGGAAGTCCATCGGGTTCACGGTGTAGACCCGACTCGAGGCGGCGTCGTTTCGGGTCGGAAAGCACACCGTGGCGGCGCTGCTCCCCGGCGGACCGGCCAACAGTCCGCACGCTTCGAGGGGCAGGCCGTCGTAGCAATGGCCGACCATCGCGGCATAAGCGGTGGCAGAGAGCCAGAACACGGCGGTTACCGTAACGGTGTGGCCACCAAGACAGCGAAGGCGGGAAAGGGGACGAGGGCGGACGGCACCAAGCCGGTGGCCCAGAACCGTCGCGCCCGCCACGACTTCGAGATCCTGGACGAGTTCGAGTGCGGGATCGTGCTCGTCGGCTCGGAGGTCAAGTCCCTGCGCGACGCCAAGGTTCAGTTGAAGGACTCGCACGCCCGGGTCGAGGACGGTGAACTCTGGCTGCACGGCGTGCACATCGCCCCTTACGCCTATTCGTTCGGACGAGACGGGCACGACCCCGATCGCAAGCGCAAGTTGCTCGTGCACCGCTTCGAGATCGACGAGATGGCCGAGCGCACCCAAAAGGAGGGCCTCGCCCTCATTCCCCTGGCCATCTACTTCAAAGAAGGACGGGCCAAGGTCGAGCTCGGACTCGGACGGGGCCGCAAGCTCTACGACAAGCGGGCCGCCATCGCCAAGAAAGACGAGGAGCGAGAGGCCGCTCGAGAGCGCCGGGGCCTCGAGAAGTCGTAAGTCACAGCCGGGCGGTATCGTGGGTGAAGTACCGCACGAGAAGGGGGTGCCTGGATTCGACTTCGGTCGTCAAGACAGGAGAAGCGAGCCGTGGTTGTCGGAGTCCACGTAAAAGAGCCGGCACAAACACAAACGCCAACAACAACAGCGTTCTCGCAGCTTAAAAACCTGCGACGTCCTCCCGGTCTCCGCCCTGCGGGCCGGAGTGGGACGCCATCTAGTGGGGCTCATCCGAACGATCCCGTCAGCGGGTCGAGCGGAAACACCTAGCTGACTAGGGCCTCCTTCCGTTGCCGGTGAAGGGGGGAGGCCCGAAAGCTTCCACCGGCTGCGCTCGGAGAAGTCCCGTTGAGAAGCCGAAGGACGAGGGTTCGATTCCCTCCACCTCCACCCCTCCCTCTGGCCTGAACAGGCAGGTCAGAGGGCCCAGACCAAGAGTTGAAAAAGCGTTTGTTGACCACGACGCTCTGGCGTCATCGCGCGCGCTGAACGCATCGCCGTCAACGAGGCGAGGGCGTCGCCTTCATGGCGACCGGGGTCCGCACCTCCCGAGTCGGCAAGATCCGATTGGGTGAGCTGGTCTCAGGTGCTGTCTACCGCGTGACGGAAGTCCTGTTGCCTCCTCAACCCAATATTGTTACCGTCGGTAACAATGTTGGGGGAACGCAAGAGAGTGGTGGTCGCGGCGCGACCGCAGATATCGGTCGACGAGCGGCGCGAGGGGCGACTGCCTGAGGAGAGCGCGTGGCTGGACGCCACGCCCGGCCTCGCTGCCGCCACAGCCAATTGGGCCCACGAGCTGGCACCGCTGCGGGCGGCGATCCCGGGGCGCGTCGACGAGCTCCTCGATCCGAGCGGCGGCCTCGCGAGGGCTGGCCGGTTCGCCAAGGTCGCCGCCATCCTCGCCCGCGAGGGCATGCACATCGGGATGATCGACGCTCCGTCGGCGGCGCTGCGCCGCCAGGCGGTCGGTCCGGCGGCGGCCCACCGGCTGCGGCGGGCGTTCGAGCGGCTCGGTCCTTCGTACCTGAAGCTCGGCCAGTTCATCTCCTCGGGTCGCGGCCTGTTCCCCGATGTGCTCGTCGACGAGTTCAGCGCCTGTCGCGACCGGTGCCCCAAGCTTCCGGCGAAGGCCATCCGATCGGCCATCGAGCGCGAACTCGGCCCGATGGGCGCCGTCTTCGCCACCTTCGACGACGAGCCCCTCGCCGCCGCCTCCATCGCACAGGTGCACCGGGCGACGCTGCTCGACGGGCGCGACGTCGTGGTGAAGGTGCAACGGCCCGGCATCGCGCGGGAGGTGGCGGCGCACACGGCGACGATGCCGACGCTGGCCCGGCTCGTGGAGCGGCTCTTCCCGGACGCGCCGGTCGCCGACCCCCACGCCGTCGTCCGCCTGTTCGCCACGACGATCCTCCAGGAGCTGGACTTCCGACTCGAGGCCCAGAACATGGTCGACGTCGCCCTCGACCTCGAGGCGGCTGGTGTCACCGACGTCGTGATTCCCCACCCTGTACCGGAACTCGTCACCGAGCGGGTACTGGTGATGGAGCGCCTCGACGGGCTGCGCTTCGACGACCTCGCTGAAATGCAGGCCGCCGGCATCGACACCACTGCGCTGTTGCTGTCGGGCCTGCGGGCGCTGATCGAGGGGGCGACGGTGTTCGGCAGATTCCACGGCGACCTCCACGCCGGCAACGTCATCGCCCTCGCCGACGGGCGCTTTGGCCTCGTCGACTTCGGTATCTGCGCGCGCCTTGACGCCTCTGAGCGGGCGGGGCTGCAGCGGCTCCTCACCGGCATCGGGGTCGGTGACCCGCACGCCCAGGTGCAGGGGCTCGATGCCCTCGGCGCGTTGCCCTACACGGTCGATCGGCGCCGCCTCGTCGGGCTCATGACGTTGGCTTCCCGGGACGACCGCTCGGAGCTCTCGGTCGACGACCTCAGGGACGGCGCGCCCCGCATCATGGGGATCTTCACCGAGCACAAGTTGCTGCTGCCGCCTGCGCTGGTCCTGTTCTTCAAGGACGTGCTCTACCTGAATGGATCGACGCGGCTGCTGGCACCGGACCTCGACCTCCTTTCGGTCTTCGCCGGCATGCGCTCCCACTTCGATCACAAGTACGGGTCGGACGAGACGGCGGGGTCGGCCGACGCTTTCGACGACTTCGGTGGTCCGATCGACGAGGACGAGCTGGCGGCGCTGGGCGACGAGCTGGCCGCCGCGCAGGCCGAGCGCGACGGGCTCGCCGCCACGCCGGCTGAACCGCCCACCCTCGGATCTTCGCTGAAGCGGTTCGGCCCCGAGTTGGTGCGGTCGGCGCTCGTTCCCATGGTGCTGTTCGTGTTGCTCGACGGCCGATTCGGGTTGGCCGCCGCCATCGTCGGCATGACGGCGTGGACGCTCGGCATCACGCTTTATCAACGGTCCCGAGGCAAGCGGAGTCCGCTCGCCTGGATCACCTTGTTCTTCGCTGTCACCCGCGGTGCCGTCGGGCTGTTGAGCGGCTCGGGCGTCCTCTACTTCTTGCCCGATGTGCTCAACAACTTCCTCTATGGCGCCTTGTTGTTGCTCACCGTCGCCGTCCGGCGGCCCGCTATCGGCCTCGCTGCTCGCGCCTTCTATCCCTTCCCTCCGGCGGTGCGGCGGCTCCCACAGTTCCGGGCCGTGTTCAACCGGTTGACGCTGGCGTGGGGCGGATGGCTGATCGGGTCGGGGCTCCTGCAGCTGTGGCTCCTGTTCACCGTCGACGCCTCCACGTTCGCCATCGCCCGCCGGGTCATCAGCATCCCCGGGCTGCTCGTGCTGTTCGTCGTTTCGCTGCGCTACCCCCGACGGGTCTTCCAGAACGATCCGGAGATCGTCGCCATTCTCAACCCAGGAGCACCTACATGACCGTCACGTCGTCACCCCTGACCGATCCCCAGCGCAAGCCGGCCGACGCCGGCGTCGCATGGGACACCACCGACGCAGACTTCCGGCGCCTTCCCTATCCCCGCTACGCCGAGCTGCGCGAGGACGCCGAGCTCCACCGCACGCCCGACGGCCTGTGGGTCCTGACCCGCTACGAGGACGTACTCGCCGCGGTTCGCGATGCCCGCCTATCGAGCCACCCCCGACACTCCGAGCAACGAATGCAGCGCAGCGCCGGCCAGTCCGTCCCCTTCATCGGCGACGGCACCATCGAGATCATGCTGCTGGCCGACGCGCCCGACCACACGCGGCTACGGCGACTGGCCAACAAGGCATTCACGCCGCGGGCCGTCGAAGCCCTGCGTCCCCGAATTGTCGAGCTCGTCGACGCCATGCTCGAGAAAGCAGCCGAACAGGGCACCTTTGACGTGATGAAGGAACTGGCCGGTCCGCTCCCGGTGATGGTCATCTGCGACCTCCTCGGAGTGCCGGTGGAGGATCAGGAGCAGTTCAAGCCGTGGTCGGAGGCCATCGGGCGGATGCTCGACCCCGACGTCGACCCGAGCATGCTCGACCAAGCCATCCCCGCCGTCATGGGCTTCGTCCAGTACTTCGGGGCGCTCATCGAAGAACGCCGCGCAGCTCCGAGGGAAGACCTGCTGTCGGCCCTCATCGCCGCCGAGTCCGAGGGCGAAAAACTCAACGCCCAGGAGCTGTTCGCAATGATCATCCTGCTGTTCATCGCCGGACACGAGACGACGACCAACCTCATCGGCAACGGCACCCTCGCCCTCCTACGCAACCAGGACCAGTTGCGCCTGCTGCGCAGCGACCCAGCACTCGCCATCGCCGCCACCGAGGAGCTGCTTCGCTACGACGCCCCCGTCCAGGTCACCGCCCGGACGGCCACCACCGACCTCGACGTCAACGGGATCCCTCTGGCCAAGGGCGAGAGCGTGGTGTGCGGACTGGCCGCCGCCAACCGCGACCCCCGCTACGTGGACGAGCCCGAGCGGCTACGCCTCGAGCGGGGAAAGCCGACCCACGTTGCCTTCAGTAACGGCATGCACCACTGCCTCGGCGCGCCCCTCGCCCGCCTCGAGGCCCAGATCGCCTTCGCGGCGATGGCGGTGCGCTTCCCCCGGATGGAGCTGGCCGACGACCACCCGCCGTACCGCGACCACTTCGTACTCCGCGGTCTCAGCGCTCTGTCCGTGTCCGTGGGCACACCGACCGCCCTCGCCTGAAAGCGGACGCTCGTTCAACACGATGACCTCCTCAGGAACTTTTGCTGGCGTCGTCCTGTTCGTTCGGGTTCACGGAATCCGGCTGGTTCGGATCGCTCTGCCCTTCTGGGGTCGCCGCTGGCGTTGCCGCCGGGCCCGGGCGCGGTGGACGATGACGGCGTAGCCGTGGGCGAGGTGCTGGCGCTTGACCTTGTCGCCGACGCCCGTCGCTACGGGCTGCGGGTCTCCCCGACGAGTTCCGCACCTACGACTTCCGGCACGCACACGCATCGCAGGTGATCGACATGGGAGCGAGTCCGCTGGCGGTGAAGGAGCGTCTCGGCCACGCCGACATCCTGACGACGTTCCGCCGGTACGGGCACCTCTTCAAGGGTGTGCAGGAGAAGCTCGCGCTCGAGCTCGAGGACAAGCACGCCGAGGCACAGACCCTCGCCGCAGAGCGCAACAACATCCGTCGGCTTCGGCCGGCGGTCGACGAGTGACGATCTCTGATCGCCGATAGGAGGCGCGCCGCGGTCAGTCGGTCGCGGCTCGGCGGACACAGCGGGCGATAACACTCCGGACTCGTGCCCGAACCGCCTCGGGCTGGGGTATAGAGCTGGTGCGTTGGGCGAGGACCTCGGAATCCACGAGCCCAGCGGCAAGGAGCGCGATGGCGAAGGTCACGTCCTTCTCGCGGCCAGCAACGAGCTTCGACA
>JBKJLU010000215.1:0-4667 GCA_046596815.1 Acidimicrobiales bacterium
GGGGTCGACACCGTCGAGGAGGTGGCGCTGGGCGCGTTCCATCTCGAGGGCGAAGAGCTGGTCGACCGTGCGGCGGGTCAGGGGTCGGAGTAGTTCGAGCAGGCGGGCCAGGTCGGCCGGCCCGGCATCAGCGAGGAGGGTCAGGCTGACCTCGTCGGTGAAGCGGGCCACGAGGTCGGTGGCCCGCTTCACCGACGAGGTCAGCTTGCCGCTCCTCGCCGCCGCCGGCCCGGCCGACCTGGCCCGTCTACTCGAACAGCTCCGACCCCTGACCCGCCGCACCGTCGACCAGCTCTTCGCCCTCGAGATGGAACGCGCCCAGCGCCACCTCCTCGACGGTGTCGACCCCGAAAGGCCCTGATGGATCCCTCCACGCCCCACCACCGCGTCGCCATCGTCGGCACCGGTTTCGCCGGCCTCGGCGCCGCCATTGCGTTGCAGCGCGCCGGCATCGACCACATCGTCCTCGAGCGGGCCGACGACGTGGGCGGCACCTGGCGCGACAACCGTTACCCCGGGTGTCGCTGCGACGTGCCGTCGCACCTCTACTCCTTCTCGTTCGCTCCCAATCCGAACTGGAGCGAGACCTACTCGCCCCAGCCGGAGATCTTCGCCTACCTCCGCGAGACGGCCGAGCGTTACGGGGTCGCCGATCGCACCCGGTTCGGATCCGAAGTTCTCGCCGCGTCCTGGGACGCGGCGGAGCAGCGCTGGCAACTCGACACGGCGGCCGGACCGATGACGGCCGACCACCTCATCCTCGGGAACGGCCCCCTCTCCGAGCCCGCATTTCCCGACCTCCCCGGGCTCGACACCTTCGAGGGCCAGGCCTTCCACTCCGCTCAGTGGCCGAACGAGCCCGACCTCTCGGGTCGGCGAGTCGCGGTGATCGGCACCGGAGCCTCGGCCATCCAGTTCGTTCCCCAAATCCAGCCCGACGTCGCCCACCTCACGCTGTTCCAACGGACGCCGCCATGGGTGCTCCCCCACCGCAACCGCAAGATCACGGCCGCGGAGAAGGCGCTCTATCGCCACGTGCCCGCGACCCAGCGTTTCGTGCGCGGTCTCGTCTACTGGACACGCGAGCTGTTCGTCACCGGCATGCTGCGCAAGGCCAAGTCGATCGACGGCATGGAGAAAATGGCCAGGAAGCACCTCGCCGACCAGGTCGCCGACCCGCATCTCCGAGAGATGCTCACGCCTGACTATCGCCCCGGTTGCAAGCGACTGCTGCCGTCGAGCGACTACTACCCGGCACTCTCGCAGTCGAACGTCGACGTCGTCACCGAGAAGATCATCGAGGTGCGACCCAACGGAGTCGTCACCGCCGACGGGGTGGTGCACGAGGTCGACACAATCATCTACGGCACCGGTTTCCGCGTCACCGACAACCCCGTCGCCGAACGGGTACGCAACGCTCAAGGCGTCACCCTGGCGCAGCACTGGGCCGAAACGGGCATGCAGGCTTACCTCGGCACCACCGTGCCCGGGTTCCCCAACTTCTTCATGCTCGCCGGCCCGAACACCGGGATCGGTCACACCTCGCTCGTCGTGATGATCGAAGCGCAGGTCACGTACATCGTCGACGGGTTGCGACAGATGGACGAGGCGGGGGCTGGCGCGGTCGAGGTCCGCCCTTCGGTGCTGGCCGAGTACACCGCCGACATCCAACAGAAAGCCTCGAAGACCGTGTGGAACACCGGCGGGTGCGCCAGTTGGTACCTCGACGATCACGGCCGCAACACCGTCCTGTGGCCCGACCACACCTACAAGTTCACGAAACGCACGCGTCGCTTCGACGCCCGCTCCTACGAGTTCACGGCACGAAAGGCTTCCTGATGGCCCGCACCAAGCAACCCCGCATCGCGATCGAGGGCGCCACCGTCGTCGTCACCGGCGCCGGCAGCGGCATCGGTCGCGCCACCGCGCTCGCCTTCGCCCGGAAGGGATCGAACGTCGTCTGTGCCGACATCGACGCGGCGTCGGCCGAGAAGGTTGCGGCATCGTGTGAAGAAGCCGGCGCCCCCGCCGCTTCGGGACACGGCGTCGACGTCCGTGACCGCAGCGCCGTCGAAGCACTGGCGCGTCAGGTCGACACCGACCACGGATCGGTCGGTGTGCTCGTCAACAACGCCGGCGTCGGCATGTCCGGCCGCTTCACCGACATGTCGCTCGCCGACTGGGAGTGGATCCGCAGCGTCAACCTCGACGGCGTCGTCAACGGGTGCGCGGCGTTCGGCCCCGCGATGCTGGAAGCCGGACGTGGCCATGTCGTCAACGTGTCCTCAGGACTCGGCTACATCCCGACGGCCACCGAACCGGCCTACGTCGCCACCAAGGCCGCCGTCCTCGCGCTCTCGCAGTGCCTCCGAGCCGACTGGTCGACCAGCGGCGTCGGCGTCACCGCCATCTGTCCCGGCGTCATCAACACGCCGATCATCGACACCACCCGCTTCCTGGGTGAGGCAGGCAATCCCGATCGGCGAGCCAAGACGACCAAGGCCTTTCGGCGGGGCCACAAGCCCGAGCAGGTCGCTGATGCCATCGTCGACGCCGTCGAACGCGACCGCTCGGTCGTGCCGGTCGGCATCGAGGCCAGAATCGGCTGGATGATCCACCGCCTCGCACCCATCTCGTTCCAGCAGGCCATCGCCCGGAAGGGCATGTCCTGATGGGCACGAAATTGAAGGTCGGCCTCCTTGCCGCCACCGTCGTCGGGGCCGGCGCCGCCGTCGCCTTCCGTCGCGCCGACGCGACCTGGACGTCGGTCGCCGACAACATCCCGTCCGGCGAGCGACTCCTGCCGGTCGGCGAGACCCGGCGCATTCCGACCGACGACGGCGGCGAGATCGCCATGACCGTCGCTGGCCCCGCCGACGGCGACGTCGTTGTCATGGCCCACGGGTTCACGAACGCTCGAGAGGTTTGGGCACCCGTCGCCCATGGGTTGATTCGGGAAGGTCGCCGGGTGGTGCTCTACGACCAGCGGGGCCACGGCTCGTCGACGGTGGGCCGCGATGGCTACACCATCGAACGCCTCGGAGCCGATCTCCGCGCCGTCCTCGAATCGGTCGAAGCCACGGATGCCGTGCTCGTGGGCCACTCGATGGGCGGCATGACGATCCAGGCGCTGGCCACCCATGATCCCTCGACGTTGCACGAGCGCGCCGCAGCCATCGTGCTCGTGGCCACGGCCGCGGCCGGGCTCGGTGGACCCGGGGCTCGGGCCGAGCAGTCGTTCCAGCGCTTCATCGCCGGAAAGGCCCTCGCCCGCGCCCTCGGTTCGAGGGCGGGTCACGTGTTCTTCCGCAACACCGTCGGCAAGACCGTGCGCAAAGCCGACCTGGTGATGGGCCAGCAGCTCTTCCTCAGCACCCAGAGCGAGGCGAGATCCGGCTTGCTCGCAGCCATGCAGACGATGGACCTGCGAACGGGCATCGCCAGCATCGCCGTTCCGACCACGATCCTCGTCGGATCCCACGACAAACTCACGCCGCCGAAACTGGCCGAAGAATTGGCCCGCGCCATCCCCGGCGCTCGCCTTGTCCGCCTCGAGGGATTCGGGCACATGTTGCCCCTCGAGGCGCCCACCCACGTCGTCGACGCCATCATGACGTGCACTCGCATGCCTGCAGCGATTGGGCACTCTTCGGGTTCGCTTGCGTAGCCTTACGGGTAGTTACCTCCGAGTAACGACAGTCTGAACGAGGAGATGCACGCGCCGATGAGTCCTGCACCGACGACGAACCAGAAGTTGCTGCAGTGGGTCGACGAGATCGCCACGCTCACGCAGGCAACCGATGTGTACTGGTGCGACGGTTCGGCTGAGGAGTACGACCGGCTCTGCCAACTCCTCGTCGACAACGGCACGTTCGAGAAGCTCGAGGATGCGAAGCGTCCGAACAGCTATCTGGCGCTCTCCGATCCGGGCGACGTTGCCCGCGTCGAAGACCGCACCTACATCTGCTCGGAGAACGAGGGCGACGCCGGACCCACCAACAACTGGCGTGACCCGGCCGAGATGAAGGCCGTGCTCACCGACCTCTTCCAGGGATCGATGGCCGGGCGCACCCTCTACGTCGTCCCCTTCTCGATGGGCCCTCTCGGGTCTGACAAGAGCCACATCGGCGTGCAGCTCACCGACTCCGCCTACGTCGCCGTCAACATGCGGATCATGACCCGCATGGGCCAGGCGGTTGTCGATGTCCTCGGCAACGGAGAATTTGTCCCCTGTCTCCATTCCGTAGGCGCCCCCCTTGAGCCGGGCCAGAAAGACGTGACCTGGCCCTGCAACAAGGAGAAGTACATCGTTCATTTCCCGGAAGAACGCTCGATCTGGTCCTACGGCAGCGGTTACGGCGGCAATGCACTGCTCGGCAAGAAATGCCTGGCGTTGCGGATCGCCTCCAAGATCGCCAAGGATGAAGGCTGGCTGGCTGAACATATGCTGATTTTAGGCATCGAGTCCCCGGAAGGCGAAAAGACCTATCTGGGTGCTGCCTTCCCCAGCGCCTGCGGCAAAACCAATCTGGCCATGCTGGTTCCGCCCAAGGTTTTCAATCAGAGCGGCTGGAAAATCTCGACCGTCGGTGACGACATCGCCTGGATCAAGCCCGGTCCGGACGGCCAGCTGTACGCTATCAACCCCGAATACGGCTTCTTCGGCG
>JBKJLU010000415.1:0-2959 GCA_046596815.1 Acidimicrobiales bacterium
GGACCGCGCCAAGGCCGAGGAGTACGGACGCAAGATGGCGTCCAAGCTGCGCGAGCTCATTCCTCGACAGATGTTCGACGTGCCCATCCAGGCGGCCATCGGCGGACGGATCATCGCCCGCGAGACGGTGAAGGCCAAGCGCAAGGACGTGCTCGCCAAGTGTTACGGCGGCGACATCACCCGCAAGCGCAAACTGCTGGAGAAGCAGAAGGAGGGGAAGAAGCGGATGAAGAACATCGGCCGTGTCGAAGTCCCCCAGGAAGCCTTCATCTCGGCCCTCCGCCTGGAGGAGTAACCACTCGCTGGCTGCAGGTAGCCGCGTCGGCGCTCGTAGGTTCGGCGGATGCCGCCCACCGTCCTGTGGTTCCGGAGGGATCTCCGCCTCGCCGACCATCCCGCGCTGCTTGCGGCGATCGATGCCTCTGACGGCGGCGGGGTGCTTCCGCTCTTCGTGCTGGACGACCGCCTTCGGGATCCGTCCGGTGCCAACCGTTTGGCCTTCCTCTACCGGTCGCTGCGCAGCCTCGACGAATCGATGGGAGGTCGCCTCGTTGTTCGAACGGGTGATCCGGTCGACATCGTGCCGGCGTTGGTGCGCGAGATCGGGGCGACGTCGGTGCATGTGTCCGCCGACTTCGGTCCCTATGGGCACCAGCGCGACGCGGCCGTCGAGGCAGTGGTCGCGGGGGTGGCGACGTTCGAACGGACGGGCTCGCCTTATGCCGTCGACCCCGGTGAGGTCCGCAAGCAGGACGGCACCCCCTTCAAGGTCTTCACCCCGTTCTTGAGGGCGTGGAGAGAACATCCACGCGAAGCTCCGTCCCTGCCACCGGAGGCGGTCGACTGGGTCGACGCCCGCTCGGACGGCGTGCCCGCCGATCCCCACATTGGCGCCGATCTCCCGGAGGCGGGGGAGAAGGCGGCCCATGCCCGATTCGCCACCTTCGTCGAGCGCATCGGGGAGTACGACGCCGGCCGCAACGCACCGGCGCTCGACGCCACCTCGCGACTCTCGGTGTACCTCAAGTACGGCGCCATCCATCCCCGCCAACTCCTCAGCGGGCTCGGACGGACGAAGGGGGAGGAGCGGTTTCTCTTCGAGGTGGCCTGGCGGGAGTTCTACGCCGATGTGTTGTGGCACAACCCGAGTTCGGTCCGCGAAGCGCTGCAACCGGCGATGCGGGACATGGCCGTCGATGAAGGACCGGAGACCGACGAGCGGTTCTCGGCGTGGGCTGAGGGGCGCACCGGTTTCCCCATCGTCGACGCCGGCATGCGCCAGTTGGCGACCGAAGGATGGATGCACAACCGGGTGCGCATGATCGCCGCCAGCTTCCTGGTGAAGGACCTGCATCTGGATTGGGGTCGCGGTGCCCGACTCTTCATGGATCGACTGGTCGACGGCGATGTGGCCTCGAACCACCACGGATGGCAGTGGGTCGCAGGAACCGGCACCGACGCGGCGCCGTATTTCCGGGTCTTCAACCCGATGTTGCAGGGCGAGAAGTTCGATCCCGGCGGGGTCTACGTGCGCCGCTACGTCCCCGAACTCGAATGGATCGGCGACAAGTACCTGCACCATCCCTGGGATGACCCGGCAGGCCCACCCGCTGGCTACCCGCTCCCGATCGTCGACCATTTTGCCGAGCGGGACGAAGCTCTGGCTCGTTACCGAGCCATCACCTCGGGAGGAGCGCCCTCGTCGGCGTAGATCCGCACGCCGTCACGTCCTGATCCTCGAGTTGGGGCGGAGAACTGACGAATGGGGTTAGCACTCGGTACCATCGAGTGCCAGACCGACCATGCACACCCTCGCCCCGACGTCCTCCGACTCCGATACCGGTCCGCGCTGATGGACGCGCGCAAGGCCGACATCCTCCGCGCGGTCGTCGAGGAGTACATCGAGACGGCCCAGCCCGTCGGGTCGTCTCGGATCGTGCAGTCCGGCGACCTCCACGTCTCGCCGGCGACGGTACGCAACGAACTCTCCGTCCTCGAGCGCGAGGGCTACCTGATCCAGCCGCACACCAGTGCCGGACGGGTCCCCACCGAAAAGGGCTATCGCTTCTTCGTCGACCAGCTCACGCCGAAAGGGTCGCTGCAGCCGGCCCAGCGTCAGGCCGTGCAGAGCTTCTTCAGCCACACCCATGGCGCCCTCGAGCAGATGCTCCACGACACGAGCCGACTCCTCTCGAATCTGACCGACTACGCCGCCGTGGTCGTCGGTCCTCCGCACGAAGCGGCGACGGTTCGCTCCGTGCAACTGGTCGGTCTGGCCCCTCGGGTGGCGCTGCTCGTGGTCGTGCTGTCGAACGGCGTGGTCGAGAAGCGTTCGATCGAATTCGCCGAGGACACGGGCGACGAGCGGCTGGCGGCGGCGAGTGTGCACCTCAGTGGGGCGTTGGTCGGTCATCCCATCGGCGAGGTGATCGAGGCCGGTAGGTCGGGCGACGACTCGATCGACTCCGTCATGACGGCGGCGGTGGCCAGTTTGCGAGGCGACCACGACGATGAGCCCGACCACGTGTTCGTCGGCGGCGCATCCCGTATGGCCAGCGCGTTCGACGCCGTCGGCACGGTGCGTCAGGTTCTCGACATTCTCGAGCAGCAGTATGTCGTGGTCAGCCTGATGAAGGACGTGCTCGATCGCGGACTTTCGGTGGCCATCGGCAGCGAGGTCGGGCACGAGTCGTTGGCCGAATGCTCGGTGGTCGTCGCGCCCTACGAGGTCGAGGGCGAACTGGCCGGAACCATCGGCGTACTCGGCCCGACCCGGATGAAGTATCCCCAAGCCCTTGCGGCGGTCGCGTTGGTGAGTCAACGCCTCGGTCGCACCCTGTCCGACGGATGACCTGACGTGGCCGGCGACTACTACGAACTTCTCGGCGTCTCCCGCAACGCATCGGACGACGAGATCAAGAGGGCCTACCGCAAGCGCGCTCGCGAGCTCCACCCCGAC
>JBKJLU010000355.1:0-7045 GCA_046596815.1 Acidimicrobiales bacterium
CGACGGCTTCGGCTTGGCCGCCTTCGACGCCAGCTTGGCGATGAATTTCGACCGTCCCACGCCGACGGCACATTCGAGGCCGACCTCGTCGAGGATGCGATCGCGGATGGTCTGGCCGATCTCCTCCCCGGAACCGAACAGGCGGCGCCCGCCAGTGACGTCGAGGAAGGCCTCGTCGAGGGAGATGCCTTCCACCAGCGGCGTGAAGCTGCGGAAGATCTCGTGGAAGCGCCGGCTGAAGTCGATGTACGTGTCGAAGCGTCCGTGGACGAACACCGCGTTCGGGCACAATCGCTTGGCCCGCACCGAGGGCATGGCCGAGCGCACGCCATACGACCTGGCCTCGTAGTTGCAAGAAGCGACGACCCCTCGGTCTCCGCTGCCGCCGACGATCACCGGTTGGCCCCGCAGCGTCGGCTCGAGCAGTACCTCGACCGACGCGTAAAAGCTGTCCATGTCGACGTGGAGGATGGTGCGGTCGGCGACCTCGACGCTCGGCATGGTCGGCGTCGACCTCAGAGGCGTACGACGGTCATGGTGGCGCGGTCGGCGCCGTCGACGCGATAGCGGTACGAACGGGTGTCGTCCCACCGATCCGTGAGGTAGGCCGAGAGCGGCTCTCGCACCCACACCGGTCCGGCTTCGAGGTGGGGTCCGCAGTGTTCGGGTGCCACCCACTGCGCGGCGATCACGATCTGGTCGAGATCGTCGACGACGAGATCGCCCGAGTAGTCGAGGGCGCGATGCACCTCGACCCGCATCCGCCAGCCCATGTCCTCGGCTTCCGCCACGACCTCGTAGACGGGGCCCTGCCAGCTCCGCACGACGATGCCCGTCTCTTCGTGGACCTCGCGCGTGAGCCCGTCGAGCACCGACTCGCCGTCGGCGACCTCGACCACCCCGCCGGGGGTCGACCAGTCGAGCGTCCCGTTGCGTCGGCGGTTCTGCACCAGCAGCAGGCCGTCAGGACCTTCGATGATCCCGCTGGCCACCAACCACTCGCGCACGCGCTCATTGTGCCAGCACGGCCTCCTTGGGGCCGCCGCGTCAACCCTCAGCGCTTCTGGGCGCGCCGGGCGACCGATCCGGTCGTTCAACGCGCCCAGAACGACGAGGGTCCGGCTACAGCGGGTCGGCGGGCACGGCGACCGCCGGCATCCGGCCTCGGCGCAACATCGACCGGCCGACGGCGATGGTGGCGGCGCCGGCGAGGGCGAACAGCGACGCCAGGCCCCACGCCACCCGGTACGACGCGGCTTCGACCGCGGCGCCGAAGACCACCGGCCCGATCACCGCTCCGAGATAGGTGCCCGTCTGCGTGACCCCCGAGGCCGCACCGGGGGCGTCCGGATTGGCGCGGGCGATGGCCAGATTGAAGAGCCCTGGCCATCCCCACCCGGCGCCGAAGGCGATCGGCGTCGCCAGCACCAGCAGGAGGGGGCGCTCGGTGGCGTAGAAGCCGTAGGAGAGCGCACCGCCGATCAGCATGAGAGAGACGACGCGGAGGTGCCCGCCGTCGCGCCGGTCGGCCCGACTCCCGGCGAAGAGGCGCACGGCGATGCCGATGGCGCTGCCCCCGGAAACGAGAAGTCCGGCCGACCCTTCGGCCATCCCGGCGTCGACGGCGGCGTTGACGAGGAACGCTCCGAGGGTGCCGGCGGCGGCCGCGCCGAAGCCGATGCCCGCCCCGAGGACGATCAACGGACGCAACGCGACGTTGGGGGATCGGTCGACGCGGGTACTCACGATGCCCCCGGCGACGACGGCAGGGACGGCGGGGATGGTGAGACCCCCGACGATCGGCATCACCGCACCGACCACGAACGCCCACCGCCATCCGACCGTCAACGCGATGAGCGGAACGGCCAGGCCGCCGAGCAAGGTCGCCACGGGAATGCCCGACTGCTTCACAGCGAAGGCAATGCCGAGGCGGGCCTCAGCCACGGTCTTGGTGATGAAGAGGTTGGCCGCCGGTTGGGCCAATGCGTTGGCGACGCCGCCGATGGCCAGCCACACGAGCAGGGTGGCAAAGCTCCGAGCCCCGGCGGCCACCCCCAGCAGGGCCAGCGTGCTGCACGCCGCGCTCACCCGCATCGACGTGCGGGGTCCAAGTCGCTCGGCCGTACGCCCGAGCATCACCGACGAAAGCGCCGCGGCCGTGAAGAAGGCGCCGATGGCGATGCCGAGACCCGACTCGCCGAACGCCAGGTCCGCCCGCAACTGCACGCTCACGCCGCCGGTAAGGAAGGCCGGAAGCGCGCCTCCGGTGACGATGGCGATCACCGCGGCCAGCGGGCGCGCCGGCCGATTGCTGGCGAGGCCCATGCCCCGAACCCTACGGGGCGTGGTGGCGTTCCACGTGTGCTCGCAGCAGGTCGTCGCCGAAGTCGCCGGTCGGATCCCGCAGCACCGTGTGCACGTGATTCGCTTCGTTCTGCGTGTTGTCGTACTCGACGAAGAACGAAGGTCCGGCGAGGCGGTAGTACTGAGGACGGAGGTGCTCGGCGACGCCGGCGAAGGCGAAGCGGATCTCGCCCAATTCCGGGGCCAATCGGCGCCGCCAACCCTCGGCCTCGGGTCTCGGGAGACGGTCGAGGTAGTGGTCGATCAGGGCCCTCCCCGCATCGCTCGCGGCGCCGTCGAATGCGCCGAGGCGCACGCCGGCGAGCGCGGGAAGTTCGTCGAGCGTCGGCGCATTGGTCGTCAGGATGTCGTCGGGCGCCTCCGTTCCGAGCATCGCCTCGTCGCGAAGGGCCGGGCTCAGGGACGCCACGAGGTGAAGCGCGAGATCCTCCTCGCCAGCCAGCGGGCGGACGACGACCGAACCCGACCGGGCTCGCACCTCGGCCGGGTTGGCGCCGAGGAACAGGGGCGCAGAGGAGATCGCGCCATCGACCACCGACACGTTGATCGAGACGTGATGCCCTTCGAACCGCCACCCCCACGTCGATCTGCCCGGCTCGCCGAACACCGTCACCGAGTAGTCGGCCCGGTGCCGGCCCCGCCCCTTGCCTTCGAGTTCGTCGAGCACGTCTTCGAGCCCGATGATGGTCGTCACCGCGGCGAGGGCACTTCCACTCACACCGGACGCCACCAGGTCGTAGACCGCCTTCTGTTGCGCAGCGTCCATGTCGAGGAAGGCGAGCCCCGCGCGTCGTCGCGGGATGTAGTGCCAATCGCGCCGGGCCTTCTCCTCGGCGAAGGCGATGGTGGCCGCCGCTCTGGCCTGGTCGTCGAGCACGTCGAGGAAGGCGCCGGCGAGACGGGCCATGCGATCCGCCGACTCCGAGTTGGCCATCGGCGAACTCTACGATCAGCTTCGTGCCCACCATCGATGAGCGCCCGCTCTCGGCCCTGCCTTCGCCCCTCGCTCGCGCCTTGGCCTTCGGGGCCATCGTGCTCGCCGGGCTGTGCGGAGCCCTCATCGGCTGGGCCTTCGTCGACCTGCAGTGTGAGGGCAACTGCACGACCCCCGGCGGCATCGGCGCCATCGTCGGCGGACTCAGCAGCGCCATCGGGGTCGCCGTGGTGGCCGTGCTCACCCTCCGGGCCATGGCCGAGTGGAAGCGCATCAAGGAAGACGAGCTCTACAACGAGGAGTGATCAGCCGAGGGTGAGGCGGCGGAATCCTTCGGCGTAACGCACCCCCGCTTGGCGGCCCGCTTCCTCGGCCCGCTCTTGCACGAAGGTCCGCAGCCACTCGCCTGCTTCTGACACCTGACTCTCGTGGCAGCGGAGGGCCTCGGTCTTGGCGTCGATCGTCCTCTCGATGTCGACCCAGGTGTCGGGCTCGAGCGCTCCCGAAAGCCACACCTCGGCCACCCGATGCGCAGGACCGGCATCGGGGAAGTAGTGCGGACCGCGCGCTTCATGGGCCACGGCGTCGAGGGTGGCCCAGCCGACGACGCGATGGTCGCGATGGTTCAGGTAGCTCGATCCGAAGAACACGGCGGTGGGATCAGGGCACACCACGACGTCGGGACGGATGGTGCGCACGAGGGCCACGATCTCGCCTCGCAGCGCCGCATCGTTGACGAGGTCACCGTCCAGGTGGGGCAACCGGTGGTGGCCCGCAAGACCGAGCGCCCGGGCGGCGCGTTCGACCTCGGCCGCCCGCCGCTCGGCGAGTTGCGAGGGGACGACGGCGGCATCCGATGAGCCCTTGTCTCCGGCGGCGCACACCACGACTTCGACCGAGGCTCCCTCGGCCGACCACTTCGCCAGCGTTCCGCCGCACGACACGTCGGCGTCGTCGGGATGGGCGTAGAAGGCAAGAACCCGCTCGGGCATCAGGGCGTGGTGGCCAAGGCCTTGGCCGCCCGCTCGATGTCGTCGTCGTCGACGTCGAGGTGGGTCACGAGGCGCACGACGCCAGGGGCGATCGTGCCGGCGATCACGCCTTCGCTGCGGAGATGACGCACGACCGCCGACGCATCGTCGTGTCGCCACGTGACGACGTTGGTGCGGATGCGCTCGGGATCGAAACCGGAGTCGGGCCAGCGGTCAGCGACCGCCTCGGCCAGTCGCCGAGCCCGGACGTGGTCCTCGGCCAGCCGCTCGATCATCGTCTCCAGGGCGACGATGCCGGCGGCGGCGATGATCCCCGCCTGGCGCATGCCGCCACCCAGACGCTGGCGTTCGCCGCGTGCCGCTTCGATCAGGTCGGCGGGCCCGGCGAGCACCGAACCAACCGGAGCGGCCAGGCCTTTGGAGAGACAGGCCATCACCGTGGTGACGGGCGCCGTGTACTCGGCCGCCGACGTTCCGGTGGCGACCTCGGCGTGAAAGAGCCTGGCCCCGTCCATGTGCACGGGCACCCCGGCTCCGGCGGCCACGACCGACTGCAATTTCTCGAGCGGCCAGGGCGCGCCATCGGCGGGCATGTGGGTGTTCTCGACGCACAGCAATCCCAGCTTCGGGTAGTGGTGGTCGGCCGCTTGCACGTGCCAGGCCACGTCCGCCGGATCGAGCGTGCCGTCGTCGTCGGGAATCGACGTGAACTGCACCCCGGCGTTGCGTCCGCCGGCGCCGTTCTCGTAGATGACCACGTGGTGGCGGGCGCCCGTCAGCACGGTCGTGCCGGGTGGAGCCAGGAGGCGCAAAGCCAATTGATTGGCCATCGTGCCCGTCGGCACGAACAATGCCGCCTCCTTGCCGACCCTTGCGGCGAAGAGTTCCTGCAGCCGGTTGACGGTCGGGTCCTCGCCGTAGACGTCGTCGCCGACCTCGGCCTCGGCCATGGCCCGGCGCATCTCGGGGGTCGGTCGGGTGACGGTGTCGGACCGGAGGTCGACGAGCGGGGACGGCATCCCGGCGAGGCTACCGGCGAGACTGCGCAACGTGGCCTCCCCCGATCCGCCTGTGGCATTGCCCGATGTGAACGAGTTGTGCGCGTTGGCCGTCGATCTCGCCACCTCGGCCGGGGCCCTGTTGCTCGAGGGCGCCGACCGGGTGCGCATCATGGTCGAGACCAAGAGCAGCCTCACCGACATGGTGACGGACATGGATCGGGCGGCCGAGCGGTTGATCGTCGATCGCCTCGTGGCCGAACGACCCGACGACGCCATCCTCGGGGAGGAAGGGGCAGATCATCCGGGGACGAGTGGCGTCCGTTGGATCATCGACCCGCTCGACGGGACGACCAACTACCTCTACGGCTTCGGTTCGTTCGGCGTGTCGATCGGTATCGAGATCGCCGGCGAACCGGCGGCCGGCGTCGTGCGCGACCCCGTACGCGACGAGACGTTCACGGCCGTGCGCGGTGCCGGATCGTGGTGCAACCGACGTCGGCTGCGCATCGAGGGACCTCCCACCCTGGCTACGGCACTCGTCGGCACTGGGTTCTCCTACGACGCCAGCCGGCGGTCGACCCAGGCGGTGGTGCTGGCCCGGGTGCTGCCCAAGATCCGCGACATCCGCCGCGGCGGCGCCGCTGCGGTCGACCTGTGTTGGCTCGGCGCCGGCCGGCTCGATGCCTTTTACGAAGAGGGTCTGGCCCCGTGGGACTGGGCCGCCGGTTCCCTCGTGGCGTCTGAGGCGGGCGCTCAGGTCGCCGTTCTGGGTGGGGCCCCGCAATTGCACATCGCCGCGCCCCCCCACCTCTTCGACGAGTTGCTGGCGCTGGTCGGTTAGATCCGCGTTTAAATTCCTAGGCCCATCCGGATGAAGCGGTCCTTCACGAAGGTCGGCGTCAACTGGTCGAAGACGCTCATGGCCTGGGCGTCGAGGCCGACGAGGTAGCGCGAGCGGGGGAAGCGGGTCGTCAACGCACCGGCGATCACCTTGGCGCAGGCTTCGGGGTTGCCCATGATCGACTCCATCCGGCGCTGGCCGGACAACGACCGACGGTAGGCCTCGACATAGCGGGAGCCGGCGGCTTCCCGCTTGGCGATGTCGCGCTCGAACTCCTCCCAGATGCCGGTCTTGAACCCGCCGGGCTCGACCAGTACGACCTTGACGCCGGCACCCGCGACCTCCATCCGCAGCGCATCAGAGAGTGCTTCGAGGGCGTGCTTGGCCCCGGTGTAATGGCCGGCGAAGGGGGCCGAAGTGCGACCGGCGATCGACGAGACGTTGACGATGCGGCCTTCCTTTGCGTCCCGCATGGCCGGGAGGGCCAACCTCGACAAGCGCATCGGCGCGTGCACCATGGTCTCGAACAGGGCCCTGGCCTCGTCGTCTTCGACGTCCTCGACGGCACCGGTGACGGCATAGCCGGCGTTGTTGACCAGCCCGAACAAGCGCAGCCCGCTGAGGGCCCGCTCGCACTGCTCGGGGTCGTTCACGTCCATCAGCACCGTGCGCACCTGCACGCCCGCTTCGGCGGCGGCTCTGTGCACCACGTCGGCTTTCTCCTCCCAGCGCACCGAGCCGATCGAGTGGAAACCACGACGGGCCAACTCGAGAACGGTCGCAAGACCGATCCCGGAGTTGGCGCCGGTGGTCAGGACGAGTCGCTCAGACATGCGGCCATCCTGCCCCGTCAGCCCGAGGTTCACCCAGGCCTCCTACCCTCGCGTCATGACACGAACGATGCGAAGGACAG
>JBKJLU010000283.1:0-7191 GCA_046596815.1 Acidimicrobiales bacterium
GGGACGTGCTTCGACGTCGTTACGGAGCTCGGAAAACTTGGTTCGTGCCATCAGATCAATCCTTCTCGTTTCAGTTCATCCAGGTAGAGGTCATAGAGGTCATCCGCCGCCGGAACCGCCCACCCGTACCAGGCGTTCCATTCACCGCTCTTGTCGCCACCGAGCAGCAGGATCACCTGGCGCCGAGGAACGAACATGAACAGGACACGGAGCGCTCCCGCCTGCGCGGCGCGCAACTCCTTCATATTGTGATGCCGCGAGGTCGCGATCCGGTCGACCACCGGACGACCGAGGTCCGGACCCCGCTCCGCGAGCAAACCGACCCGATCGGTGAGCGATTCCTGCTGGTCGGCTGTGAGCCCGCGCCACCAGTCGACGAACTCGTCGGTGACCTCGACCCACCGACCAAGTATGAGCCTAGACTCATCATGAGTCAAGACTCATACTTCGAACTCGACGGCCAGACGCTTCCGCAGCGACGTCAGGCAGAGACCGACAGCGCCAACCGCGAGGGCAGAACGGGCCACCGGACTGTCGTGACGTCGCGGCTGCGCCGCGAAGCCGGCGTCTCGACACAGTGCCCAAGGACGAGCGCGAACGGGCCGCGTTGCATCGCCTGTATGCCGCAAGGCGACGCTTGCGACGCGTCCACGAACCGGCCGCATGGGGCACCCGCCGCCGGGCGAACGCACTGACGTGGCTGGCTCGGGCGCGATGTACCGTCACGCATGGCTGGGGAGCTGACAGTGCCGGGAGACTTCGATGTCTTCGAGCTCTTTGAAGTGATGGACGCCAAGCGGAAGGCGGAGGACTTGACCTGGGGACAGGTCAACAGTCGGTTGGCATGGATGAGTAAGGCGACGTTCGATCGCATGCGCGAGCGCGGCTCTTCCACCTGCAACCACATTCTGCCCATGATCCAGTGGGTCGGAAGGGCTCCGGAAAGCTTCACGGTCGACCCGAGCGGTGCGGTGCACGAGCGGCTGCCAGACCCGTCGCCGGGACGGTGGAGATGGTGGTGGGCGCACCACGATCTCGCGGCCGAGGTTGACGCCAAGCGCGGCGACCTCGACCTTTCCTGGGAGGGGGTGGCCGAGGCGATGGGCCTGGGGAGCGGCGGCGCGGCCGCCGTCAAGGGGATCGACAAGCTCCGTTACGGCCCGCCAATCGGTCTGGCGATGATCGCTGCCCGGTGGCTGCAGCGACCGGCGGCGAGCTTCATGTCGGAGCTCCCGCCGGCGGCGTTCAACTCGCCGCCGCCTCGGCGCAACCGCTGACCGCATGGGTTCGTACTCACCGGGTGGCCACGTCGGGACAGCATTCGCACGTGTGGATCGCGCGTCGAGCTGGCCCGTCGTTCGGATACACGGAGTCGATAGTTTCGTTCCATGACCATCGATGGCGAGCTTCTGAACCGGGTGACGTGGAAGATCCCGAACGGTTTGGTGCTTATCGGCTCACGCGCCGGGGATGAGCGCAACGGGATGACGGCGAGCTGGATCACGCAACTGTCGATGGAGCCCGTGCTCATCGGCGTCGGCATCGACAACAACTCGGTCACGCACCGCCTCATCACCGAGGGTCGATGCTTCACCGTGAACCTGTGGTCGTTCGATGACACGAAGGTGTTCGTGAAGTTCTCGAAGCCGGCGGCGTTTGAGGGCTCGACGTTGAACGGCCGACCGGTGTCCGACGCGCCGAGTGGCGCGCCCGTGTTCGAAGAAGCGGTCGCGTGGATGGACTGCCGGGTTCGGCACAGCTTCGATCTCGGAACCCACACCCTCTTCGTCGGCGAGCTCACTGACGCGGCGATCAACAATGACGATGCGCGCGCCGCAACCAACCAAGACACGCGGATGAAGTACGGCGGAGTCAAGCGCCACTGAGTTCACCTTCCGATAGGCGCGTGCCTGCATCTCGTACAGCTCGGCGTATACGCCTCCCCGGGCGATGAGGTCTCGATGGCTTCCAACCTCCGTGATCCGGCCGTGCTGGAGGACGACCAAGGTTGCACCCGCTCCCGGTGTTCGGGGACACAGCACATCGATTCGGTGTCGGTACCGGAATGCGCCACGTCCACAGGGCGTCGGCGAAAGGCCCACCTCACGCAAGCAGGGGCGGCAATTCACGACGCTTGACTAGGCAGCGAAGGCGGACGCAGCGTGTTGCGCCAGACGATCGTGTACCGGAGGAAGGGCACTCGCCGGAACTCGCAGTCCGGCAGCACCCTCATAGACGCTGCGCGGGCTTCGTCGTACGACAGAGGCGGGGGCCAGACTGTCGGCGCACTCGCATGCCATGCCCTCCTCGTGAGCGTGTACCGGCGAATTGCGACTGTGTCCCAGAGGTCGCGGGCGTGGTCTCGCGGCTTCCTCGAGTACGACAATCCAACGAGGAGGAGTACTCCGCCGGGCGCGACGAGCTGCGCCATCTGGCGGAGGCCCCACTCGTGGTCAAGGTGGTGCGTACGGCCACTGCGGTGACGACGTCGAAGGAGGCGCCGGGTAGTCCGTCATGTCCGAGGCTCCCGAGCACGTACTGGATGTCATCCCCGTACGTCCGGGCGGCATCGAGACTCTGCGGGTGTGGGTCCAGCCCCGTGACGGAGTCGACGTGGCGGCGGAGGCGCCTTGCTGTCTCGCCCTCCCCACACCCGACGTCGAGGCCACGCTGGGCCTGTTCCGAGATGTGCTTCAACAGACGCGAGTAGGCGTGGAGGTTCGCGTTCCAGCGGTCATCGGAATGCCTCACTGCCGGGCTCGGGTTGTGATGGCAAGGTCCTTAGACCTCGGGGAGAGCACGTCGGTGGTTCGGAAATCCGACACCCTTCAACGATGTCACGCGCCCTCCTGATCCAGCGATCGGCGACGGTCGCCCCTTCGGTCAGCCCGCCGCTAAGACCGGGTGAGTCATGATCTCGGTGTGCCCGAGGACAGGTATTGGTTCAAGGCCAAGCGCTACGGCTGGGGCTGGGGGCTGCCCAGTACTTGGGAGGGCTGGTTGGTACTTGCGGCTTACCTGTTGGCCGTACTACTCCCCCTGATCATCGCCGGTGGCGGTGGGGCCTCGACCTCCACGGCTGCTGCGGTGGGCGGCGCCGTCGTCCTCCTTTGCATCTGCCTCTGGAAGGGTGAGCCCCCGCGCTGGCGTTGGGGCGACCGCCGGTCGCAGGCGCGCAAGGTCCACACACCGAGCGCGTCGGTCGGTTACTCAGCCGGTGATTAGGGACAGCAGGGGGATTCCCTGAGGAACCTCGCCAGGTCCGTTCGAGCTATCAGCGATCGGGGCGGCGCTCGGCCAGAGCCAGCCGCCGCCGGGCCATGTAGCGAAGCCCCGAGATCCGTTCACGGTCTTCGACTGCGGCGAGCGCTTGTCCTGCTGGCGACGCGGGATCGGCCGACCGCTGGACGGCCTTTCCCAGGGCGTCGATGGCCCCCGCCCGCACCCCGGGGTCCGGGTGGCCCAGCATCTCGACGGCCCGCGGGACGAAGAGGTCGTCACTCGGTCGGCACGCGTTCTCTTTGCACGCATCGCAGGCGAGCGCGTGGAGGGCTCGCCTCAAGACCTCCGGGTCTTGGTCGTCGAGGGCAGCGACGAGATCGGGTAGCGACGCCTCGTCAACGAGGTGGTCGAGAATCGAGGCGCAGCCCCGACGGACGAAAGGATCGGTATGCCGCAAGCCTTGTCGCAGCGCCGGCAAGGCCTCGGGCGACCCCGCACGCATCAGGTGGCGCCGAGCCCGCTGACGGGTGCCGGCATGACCCAACAACCGCACCCACCCTTCGAAGTCGCCACCGGCTGGCGTCGCTCTCTGCATCCCTGGCCAACCCTACGGAGACCCGATCCATGCCACCAACGAATTCTCGACCGCAGCAGCGAGTCTGCGTTTGCGGCGTCCAGGGTCAGGGCCGCCGAGTCGCAGTTGGGCGTCAACTCGTGAGGAACTCGTGACGGCATGGAGTGCGGCGACGAGGCATCATCGCGGAGTGACCACGGCCGTGTACACCGGTTCCTTCGACCCGCTCCACGACGGACATATGTCGATCGTTGAGCAGGCGGCGCTGCAGTTCGACCGCGTGGTTGTCGCGGTTCTCGGCAACCCCGAGAAGACGCACGGCATGTTCTCCCCTGCTGATCGGGTCGAACTGGCTTGGGCGGCTGTTCGGCACCTCGAAAACGTAGAAGTGGTGCATCACGCGGGAATGGCGGTCGAGGTCGCGGAGGCGACCGGGGGCAACTTCCTCATTCGGTCGGGACACAAAGAGCACCACCACGAGCTCTCGATGTCGCTCATGAACTTGGAAATCTCCGGAGTTCCGACGGTCTTCCTGGTGGCGGACGATGCAACGGCGTGGGTGTCTTCGAGTTTCGTACGGCTCGCGGCAACGTCAGGCCGGGTCAACGAAGCGTGCGCCGTCGTCCCAGCTGCAGTCGGGGCTGCGATTCGCACTCGTTCCACCAGCTAAGGACCAGAACGGCTGTTACTCGCCACGCCTTCGTGCCGGTCATAGGAGGCACTACCTCGGGGCGTCAGATGGCACGAGAACTTCGTGTGGCACGCTGCCGCCGTGGACGGCGCAGACGAATTGAGAATGCTGGCGGACGAACTACGGGTGATCGCTGCGGGCGGCCTTCGCTGGACAGCCGGCGACCCCTACAACCAGGACAGGTTCGAGCGGGTGCGAGCGGTCGCGGAACGCCTGTTCGCCTTCACCGACACGCGCCCGCTGGAAGAGGTGCAGCGTTCCGTGTTCTCAATGCTCACTCACGTTGCGCCTGCCCCGTGCGGCGACGCAGCCGTCTTCGACCCCGACGGTCGGATCCTTCTGATCCAGCGCGCCGATGACCGTCTCTGGGCGATGCCGGGAGGTGCGTTCGAGATGGGAGAGACCGCAGCCGAGGGCGTTCGCCGGGAGGCGCTTGAGGAGACGGGGGTCGCGGTTGAGGTCACCGACCTCGTGGGCGTCTACGACTCCCGCTTCTGCGAGACCCGCTCGTCGATCCAGCTCTACCAATTCGTGTTTCTCTGCAGGCCGATCAACATTGGGGAACCGACCACGCCCCACGAAGTGTTGGACCTCGGGTGGTTCAGCGAAGCCGACCTGCCGGCGCTATCGCCCGGCCACACCGTTCGTGTCCCGGATGCCTTCCGGTTCCTGCGGGACCGCCGCCCGTTCTTCGACCGGGTGTAGCGGTGCAGGGAGGTTCCCTCTCCTCGGGGCCCCCGGCATGTCTGGACCAGTCCTCAAGAAACCAGCTTGGGGACCATCGCTTGTCGTCTCCCACTCCAGAAACAACTGGCCAAGGGCGAGGACAGAGGTCGCGCGAAGGTGACGAGATGACCGACGGCGAACCGCGCATCAGTGACGCCGACTACGACTCGCTGGTCCGTGAGCTGCGCAGGCCGGGCGGGTTCTTACAGCGTCGACCCTCCGTGGAGACCCTGGCTTGGGTCGCAGCGTCGATGGGTCGGAACAGTCGCGTCGTGGGCTTTCGCCGATTGCGTGGTGGCGTTTGGTCCGCTGTGCATCGGGTGACCGTCGAGCGGCGCGGCGTGCGGACCTTCGTAGTGCTGCGGCAGTACCCAGGTGGCTTTGGGCTAGACGCTGACCTGGAGAAGGAGATCTCCAACCTTGGTGTCGTCGCCGGAAGTGGGCTGCCTGTGCCGGAGCTCCTGGCCACGGATGTCGCTGGCGCTTTGACGGGGGGCTCGCCGTCGTTGTTGATGACGCGGTTGCCTGGGCACGTCGACCTCACTCCGGCGGATCCGCTGTCGTGGATGGCGGAGATCGTGGAGGTTGCTGCGCTGCTGCACTCGCTCGATCTGCCGGCAAAGGCCTTCAAGCCGTGGACGGATCCGATGGGACTCGAGCCGACCCTTCGGGTGCCGGCTAACGCACCGCGTCCGGCTGTGTGGAAGGCCGCCTTTGATGTCATGGCGGAACGGCCTCCCAAGGACACATCGGTCTTCCTGCACCGCGACTTCCTGCTCGTGAACATGTTGTGGTCCCGCGAGAAGCTCACGGGGTTGACGGACTGGAACGGCATATCTCGCGGACCGCGTGAGCTTGACGTCGGGCACTGTGAACTCAACTTGGCGATGCTCTACTCGCCGGACTGGTCAGAGAAGCTCCGGACGCTCTACGAGTCGGTCGCCGGGGTCGCGTTGGACCCGTGGTGGGAGCTGTACGCGCTGCTCAACTACGGCGACGGCGATGGCTGGGCCGACGCCATTCCCATCCAGGTCGCCGGCCGCTGTCCCGTCGATCTGCCGGGCATGACCGCCCGTGTCGAGGTTGGAGTAGAAGCCGCGCTGCGCCGGCTCGGGTGATCCCCGACACGCGTCTGTCCCAGAACGACAGCGGCGACACCAGCTCGACGGACATCCCACCGCTAGCGCCGAGGCGCACCAGACTCGCCCGTTGGGTGCGGCTCTGTATTCGTGGAGGTCCCGCGTATCGGTGCGTGGATGGGGTTATGTCTGGACGTCGAAGTAGACGTCCGCCGCCCTGAGCCGACGAACGACTGGTTCAAGGTCAACCACAAAGCACGGCTCGACGTTCCACCGCTTCAGCGCTTCCCGCATTTCGATCGTCTCACACGAGATCGCCTGCTGTGGTCGCCGCGCGACGTATTCGCCCTTCCGAACCCACTCAAACCCCTCAGGTGCGAAGGTGAAGACCGTCGGACGGAAAGCGGCGACCTCGTCCTGCCGCGACTGCGCGACAAAGATCCATGCCGACTTGCCGGGCGTGCATTCGACCCCGAGCCGAGACAGCGTCGCGTGGTCAGCGTCAACTGCCCGGACGCGCACGGTCTTCACCCGCGGGAAGAGGTGAATGTTCACCTCTTCGAAGTCGCCGGCGTACAGAAGCTCCTCGTTGATGTAACCCGGATGCTCCCTCGTGCTACTGCTCTCCCAGTCAGGCGTGTGCCAGAACGGGCTGGGACGGAAGACCATGTCCTCGCGAGGCGGAGACACCTTGTACAAGACCTTCGGACCGGACATCGCACTCAGACGCTAGATCGCGCCCATCTCGACTCGACCTCCCAACGCTCGGCGAGCACGCTCGCGACGCGCCGTTCTCTTGTGATTCTCGTTCGTCGTCAACGCGAGATTCGGGGCACGCGTTTAGAGCGGACGCATCCGGAAGCACGCTCGTTACCCGATCCCCACGGAACAACGGCGCC
>JBKJLU010000340.1:0-7114 GCA_046596815.1 Acidimicrobiales bacterium
GGCGGCGGTTCGAAGGCGCCATCACCCTCGCGGTGCACCAATCTGGGTCCGGTCGGAGCGGGCACCTGGCGCCGCAGCCCCATCTGCGCCGCGAGGCCGTCGTCAGCCACCCGGAACTCGATGCCCTGTCGTTGGAGTTCGGCCATCACCGGCACGCTGTAGGGCTCGGCGAAGCGGAGGTCGCGGACGTCGAAGACGATGGGGCCCTGGCCCTCGAGCCCGTCGATCCGCTGCACGAGGGCGCGCACGGTGGGGATGGAATCGGCGTCGGCCGCCGGTCCGTAACCGATGTTGTAGGACGGCAGGTTGGCGATGGCCAGGCCGGCGGTGAGCACCAATCCGATGGAGGTCGTCGCCAAAGTCGGGGCCGACCGAAGCGCCGCGGTGCCGAGGGCGAACGTCACGAAGACGCCGATGGGCCAGAGCCACCGGAACTGGTGAGCGGCGATGCCGAACTCGCCGAGAGGCAGCATCGACGACGTCACCACGGCGCCGGCAACCGCGGCAAGCGCCACGGCGGCCGCGGCCAGCAACGGGGTGTCCCGCCGCCGCCGACCCCACGCCAATGCGACCAAGAGGGCCATCGCCAGCGCGCCGAGCGAGGCAAGGGCGGGCGCCAGGGGCGGGATGCGGGCTCGTTCGAGGAGGACGGCGAAGGTGGCGAACGACGGGCGGGTCCAGAACGGACCGAGACCGAGCACATCGGCGACGAGGCGGGCGCCGAGGGCGGCGCCGATGGGGGCGTCGCCCTTGCCGACGCTGGTGGCCAACTCCTCGAGGTTGCCGCGACCAGGTCCAGCGATCTGCTGCACCAGCGGCTGCGCCCAACACAGCACGGCGACGACGACGGCGACGCCGACGCAGGTGTGGGTGCGTCGACGATGGGCGATGCGGGCTTCGCCTTCGAGGCGGCGGCGTGCGCTTGCGGTGGCGATGAGCAGTCCGGCCACCCCGACGACGAGCAACACCGGGAGGAGGACGGCGTAGCTCAGGTGCGTCTGCACGATGAGGCTGGCCAAGGCAACGGCCCACGGCAGGGCGGCGAGGTCGCCTGCGGCCATCGACCACACCAGGGTCAGGAGGAAGAGGAACGGCAGGAGGAGGCTGTGGGGTTGCCAGGGGTCGAAGAGAAGCTCGCTGCCCATGGTCCACAGCAGCGCCGCGGTCATGGCCATCGCCGTCGCAACCGCGGCCGAACCGCCCCGGCGGCGGGCGAAGGCGGCGATACCGATGACGCACAGGGCATTGACGATGGCGGCACCGACGGCCAGGCCGGCGGTTCCGTTGATCTTCGCCGGGAGGGCGTAGAGGTCGAACAGCAAGGGGCCCGGGTTGTTCACGTCGACGCCGAGGCTGTGCGACGCCGACGTCCACGTGCCGAGCAGCGGGTGGTCGCGCGTGAACACATCCCGGGCCCGGATCTGGAACAGGGCGTTGTCACCGATGGGGATCCAGCCCCGTCGAAGCGCGCCGGCCGTCGCCACGACGATGGGCAGGAGCGCGAACGCCACGGCGAGCAGCGCCAGGATCCGGGTCGCCTTGCGGTCGTCATCGGATGCCGGCCGATGGGCCAGCGTCAAGGCGTTGTTCCCGCTGGCGCGATGAACACCGACGTCGGCACGCCGAGATCGAGCATGCGGGCCATGACCTGGCGCGTCGCTCTCGGCACCACTCGCTGGATCGAGGCGGCGAAGAGGTTGGCGTCGATCAGCGGGACGATCTCGTCGAGGCCTGCGACCCCGAGTTCGGCGATCGCCTGTTGGCGCAACCGTTCGAACTCGGCGATCTCGCCCGGGGTGCGGGGTTCGACGGTGGCGACCTCGACGACGCCGGTCATCTCCCGCCAAGGCGCGATGCGGATGCCGGTGGCGAAATGGACTTCAGCCGTCGCCTGCGCGGGGTCGACCACCCGGTACTTGGTGTTCGGGACCTTGAGGCCTTCGGTCATCCCCACCCGGAACCCGCGCCGCTCGAGTTCGCTGACCAATCCGTAGGCCTGCGAGCCGATGTGGAGGGCGTCCTCCCACGTGACGACGTAGACCCCGCGGCGACCGTCGGCCGCGCCGACGCCGGCTTCGAGGGCGGCTGCCGTCGGGGCGACGACGGCTCCCAACGTGGAGGACAGGCGCGGCGCCGGCGGCTCGGCCGAGGTGGCGTCGACGGCGAAGCTGACGGAGGCGGCCAGCGTGACCACCCCGAGGGCCACGGCCCCCGCGGTGCGGGCTCCTCGCCCGGTGCGGTCGCCGACGACGAGGGCGATCGTCCATCCGATCGACAGCACCAGCAGCGCGGTGACCCCCCACGCCCACAACATGAGGTAGTACCAGAGGTCGCCGAAGATGCGGCTCATCGACACGACCCCCATGGCGAGGCCGGCGGCGATCACGACATGCAGGCCGAGCACGCCTCGGCGCCGGAAGCGGGCTGCACCAACGGCAACGGCGACCGACCAGAGCGCGAGGAGCAGCAGGCCAGGGACGACGGACCCGGTGGGTTCCGACGTCGCCGTGACCAACGATCCGGTCGACCCGCCCTGGCCGGAGGCGAGGTTGCTGACATCGAGATGCAGGAGCGCCAACTCGACGCCCTTGGCCACGCCGACGGGCGCTTCGGGAGGGTCGGAGAAGTGGGTCGCGAGGCGCACGAGATTGCCCGGTCGGTTGACGGCCTGGTCGATCAAGGGGGGCGTCCACAGGACGACGCCGAGCACGAGCGACGCCCCGATCCATGTCAGGGCACGACGTCTCGACACCCCCAGCGCGGCGCGGTACACGGCCAGCGCGGCGCCCGCCGCGGCGAGTGCGCCGAGGCCGGCGGTCATGGCCAGGTAAGGGACGTGGGTCTGCGCGCAGAACGACGCCGCGAAGACGGCCACCGGCAACACCACGACGTCGCCGGCCACCACCGACCACACCGCGACCAGGAACACGATCCACCACAAAAGCGGGAGGTAGGGGTTCCACGGCTCGGTCAGCGTGGCCAGTCCGTAGCCCTTCGTCAGCAACGCCAACAGGGCCGCCATCCCCAGCAGCAGTGCCGTGCCGCCGCGCCGGCGGGCGATCAGGAGCGCGGCGGTCATGGCGAGACCGTGGATGGCGACCGTGCCGGCTTGCAGGGCCCATGCGGTCTGTCCGAACAGGCGGTGCACCGGTGCCAGCAGGTAGAAGCTGAGCGGGCCCGGATGGCTCCCCTGGTCGGCGAGGGTGCGACCGATGCGTCCGGGGAGGCCGATGAGCGGCGTGCGCGCTGTCCCCACGTCGCGCACCCGGAACTCGGTCATGGCCAGGTCGAGCACGGGGAACCACGTGGGCCGCCGGAGGGCCACTACGGCCACGACCAGAGGCAGCACGAGCACGAGCGCGAGGACCATCGGGAGCAACCAGGGCCAGCGCTCGAGCCGCCCGGGCGCACCGGTGTCGGGAACGTTCCGGTCGACTTCAGGCGGACGCGGGCTCGCCGGCGTGGCCAGCTGGGCCGTCGCCGGGAACGCGGGCATGACGCCCGAGCATAGTGACGGCCTCACCCGGTTCCGGGCGTAGCCCGACGTGGTGTTCGGGCGTCAGCCGAGGCGCTTGAGCACCCGCAACAGGCCGAGTCGGACCGGTGACTGGTGATGGGAGCGCGTGGGCGCGCCGGCCCCGTCGAAGGTCGCGTTCCCGGTCGGCGCCGACGCCGATCGATGGGCCAGGAACCACTCGTACGACTCGATCAGCGCCGAGACGTTCGAGTGCAACGAGACCCACCCGAGTTCGTGTCGAGCCCGGCTGGTGTCGAACCACAAGGACTCGGCATAGAGCAGCCAGTGGTAGGGGGCGAACGGCGCCTGGCCGAGCAACGAGAGCCCTTGCATCGCAATCCGGGCCGGCCCTGCCGGGAGCGATCGCACGCGCGAACCCGTACCCGCGTGATCGACCAGCGCCTGCAGTAACTCGCGCATGGTGCCGAAGTCGGTGGCCCCGATGTTGTAGACGGCGGGACCTGGCCGGTCGGCGGCCAGGAGGCACGCATCGGCAAGGTCTTCGGCGTGCACGAACTGGTAGCGGTTGTTCCCCGAACCGAGTACGTAAACCGGTGCACCCTCGGCCACGAACTCGAAGAGGATGGCCATGATGCCGAGTCGACCGTGACCGAGGATCGTGCGGGGGCGCACGATGGTGACGTCGAGTCCGCCGGCGGCCGCCTCTCGGCAGAGGACTTCGGCAGCCATCTTCGCCCGCCCGTAGGCCTCGAGCGGATGGCCCGGCGTCTCCTCGGTGACCGGGTTGTGTTCGGGGATGCCGAAGATGGCACTCGACGAGGTGTGCACGACCTTGGAGACCCCGGCGTCGCGGCACGCCGAGAGCAGGGTGGCCGTGCCGCCGACGTTGACCGACTCGAACAGCTCACGGTCCTTGGCCAAGGGCACCTGGGCAACGTTGTGCAGCACCACGTCGATGCCTTCGCAGGCCGCTCGCACCGCGTCGCGGTCGCGCACGTCGGCGACCACCACGTCGACGCCCCCGTGGAGGGTCTCCGGCGGGTTGAGATCGAGAATCCGGACCTCGTCGCCCCTGGCCACTGCTCGCTCCACCAGGATCGATCCGAAATAGCCGCTTCCCCCGGTAACCAGCACGCGTTGACTCATGAAGGACCCACGACTGGGCTCACAGCGACTGGCCCCGTTCGAGGCACCACCGAATGCTGGCCCGCATCCCATCGAAGAGCGCCGTCGGCGGGTCGTATCCGATCTCGGATCTGGCCCGGCTGATGTCGCAGGCGATGGTGTCCTTGAGTTCGCCCAACACGTGCAGGGCCTGGACGTAGCGACCGGTCGATTGCAGCGCCGAGTCGGCCTTTGCCGCCACCACACCCGCCAGTCGAGGAAGACGAGGTTGTCCCCCGGAGACGGCGAGGCCCTCGGCGACGAGGGCGCGTCGAACGGTGGCGAAGACCTCGTCGAGACGGTGGGGTTCGGCGTCGGCGATCCAGTAGGCCCTGCCGGGTGCGGCCGCCGCGACCTCCGCCCGGAGGAGCCCGAGCACCAGGTTGCCGGTGAAGACCATCGAGCGGCGTTGCGACCCGTCTCCCACGAGGGGGAATCGGCCGCGACGGATGGTGGCCAGCCACTGGGTCTGGCGCGCCGGCTGGAACGGTCCGTAGAACCACGGCGGCCGCAAGATCACGCCTTCGACGTCGCCGCGCGCCGTCGCCCGGCGCACGAGCTCTTCGGCTTCCAGTTTCGACTGCCCGTAGGCCAGGTACGGGGCGAAGGGCGAGTCCTCGGTGAAGCGGTCGTCGGCTGTTGGGTTGGCGCCGAACGGTGAGTTCGACGACACGTGGAGAAAGCGTCCGGCCCCGGCTCGTCGCGCCCGGTCGAGCACCAGTTGGGTGCCGCCCACGTTCACGTCGTAGAGCTCGCGGGTGCGCTTCGACGCGGGGTGGATGACCGCAGCTGCGTGGAACACCGTGGCGCTGGCGGTGTCGCTGAACAGCCGGTCGAGGGCGTCGGGATCGCGGACGTCACCGACCACGACGTCGACCGACCGACCGGCGATCTCGAGCAGCGGCACGTCCGCTGCGTCCGGCACGAGACACCGCACCTGCGCGCGGGTGGGAGCCAGTGCCCGCACCAGGTTCTGGCCGAGCCACCCCGAGGCGCCCGTCACGACGACGCGATCCGGCGGGGTGACGTCGGGGGCGCCCCCGAGGTCGGCGCTCACGGCGACGACAGGAAGTGCTCGGCGTTGCGAAGGGCGATGGTCATGACCGCGGCTTGCGGGTTGACGCCGGGCGCATCGGGCAGCAACGAGGCGTCGTTGACCCGCAGGTTGGTGAAGTCGTGCACCGCGCCGAAACTGTCGGCGCCGGTCGACGAGCGGTCGTTGCCCATGCGCACGCTCGACGTGAGGTGCACCGTCATGAGGTTCGAGCGAGTGCGATCGACCCGACTCCACCAGCGCAGCAACTCGTCGGTCTGACGGACGACGGGACCACCCTCGACCGACGGATGGAGCTCGGTGGCGCCGGCGGCCAGCAGCAGCTCGCCGAGGTGCACGAGCCCGCGGGCGAGCCGGCTCATGTCGGCGTCGGTGAGGCGGTACGTCACCAGAGGCGCCCGCAGACCTGGCACCGCTTGCACTCGGCCCGAGCCTTCGCTGCGGATGGCGGCGTAGTACACCGACACCCGTTCCCAGTCGGCGAGGGCGTCTCCGTGGTCGAGGCCCGAGTCGGCCAGCGCCAGACCGATGTGACCGCGGCGGCTGGCCGAGCCGCCGATCGTGAGGTTGGGCGCGAACTCGATCACCCGGTGCATCGGGATGCTGTCGTGATCGAGCAGGTGCGGGAAGCGGGCCGCGATCTTGATGGTCGGATGCAGCTTCAGCCCTGACCCGATGCGCCGACGGATGCCGCTGCGCTGCAAGAGCGCCGGGGTCTGCACGGCACCCCCGCAGACGAAGACGTGGTCGGCGCGGACGACGACGTCCTCGTCGGGGCCTCCGTCGGCGCGTTGTTGGCGGCAGAGGGCGCCGATGATCCGTGGGCCTTTGCGCTCCAAGCGCACGACCCGGCACTCAGGCATCAGGGTGGCGCCGGCGGCGATGGCCCGGGGGATCTGGGTGCGGGCCATGGTCTGCTTGACGCCCCGGCTGGCGTCGGCGACACCGGCTTCGTACCGGAACACCCGGGAGAACTCGACCGAGCGCCACCCCAACTTGGCGGCACCCCGCTCGAGCAGGGCCGACGACAGCGGAGGCGCGCCCGGCACCTTGCCTACCGACTGCCACGACTCGACCCGTTCGGCGTAGGCGTCGAGGGCCGACGGGCTGAACTCGTCGATGTCGTAGGTGCGCGACCACTCCTCGGCGAGGTAGTCGGGAAGCCGGTTCCACAAGCCACTGTTCACCTCGGTGCTGCCGCCGACGCACCGGCCCTCGGCGTAGGCGATCGGTGGTGACCCGAGCGCCGCCGAACTGCCGTGATGGCGGTACTTGCGCACCATCTCCTCGATCGAGAAGGGCTCGACCGCATCGGGGTCGATCCACGGACCTTCCTCGACGAGGGTGACCATCCGGCCGGCCTCGGCCAGCACTGCCGCCGTCGTCGCCCCGCCGGCGCCCGACCCGATGGACCGCTC
>JBKJLU010000419.1:0-7883 GCA_046596815.1 Acidimicrobiales bacterium
CAGGAGCCCGCCCTCCTCGACCACCAGCGCTCCGGCGATGGCGATCACGGCGTTGTAGGTCGGTGCCGTGTAGGGCGTCACCAACACATCTCCCGGTTGCAATTGCATCAGGGCCTCGGTCACGTCGTGGGCCACCCGAGCCCGACCGCGGTACGTGCCCTCGCCGATTCCGATCCCGGTCAGAGGTGGAGTCCCCTTTCCCGCTTCGAGCGCGGCGACGACGGTCAGCACGACATCGGTGATACGGGCCAGGTTCGGGGGAAACAGGTGGAAGGGCGGGTCGCCTTCCTCCGGCCCGAGTCGGTCAGGGGGATCGAGGGCGGCCCACCGCTGTCGCTCGGCTCGGCGACGCACGACCTCGGCGGAATCGGGTCCGGTTGCCTCCCCGCCTCGAAGAAGGCCGGTCACCTCGCCGAACTCGAGCTCGAAGACATCGCCGGCGCGCTCGAGGCGAGCCGAGGTGACCAGCCGGCCGTCGGCCTCGAGCAGCGCCCGACGCAACAGTCCGGCGGGCCACTCGTACGTCAGGGGGCCGTTCTCGTCCCGTAGGCCGTACGACAGGCGGGCGTCCTCGACGGCGTCATCGAACTCGGCGTGGTGAGCCGCCGGTACCTTGGCCCGCAGCGCCGCCAAAGCCTTCTCGGCGCGCGCTTCGGGGTCATCGGGAGCCGCACCCGCTGCGGCTCGGATCGACGTGACGATCACGACGGGGAGTTCGATGAGGCAGAGATCCTCGACGTCGTAGCCGGTGGTCAGGCGCCAGCCGTGGGCCCGCAGGTACTGGTCGAGGAGATCGGCGGCCTCGGACGAAGCATTGCGAACAGCGTCGAGATCCGAGATCGTCGATGGGTCGACGCCCGCGTCCCGGAGGGCGGCAGCGAGCGCGCGCAGCGATCCGCTCGGCCCGCGCGTGGCCGGGGAAGCCGCAACGAGGGCCTCGAAGGTCTGGTCGGTGGAGATGCCCCACGAGCGCAGGGCCACCATCAAGAGCCCGAGTGGACCCATGTCGGAGACGTGAAGGCGTTGGTGCAAGTGGGTCGACGCCAGAACATGCTGGTGGACCTCGTCGAGGTGCTCCGCCAGCCCGGGATCATCGAGGCCCTGCACGTGGACGGCGCTCAGCTCGGTGTTGCGGGCGACGAGGCGCGGCTTCCATTCGCTCTCCCACCGGGCGAGTTCGCCCCTCCAACGCTTCGTGGTGAACGAGCGCTTGGCCAGCTTCTCCTGTTTGCGGAAGACGGGATGCAGGCGCGAGGCCAACCACAGCACGGGCGCCGGGGGAGCGGACCGGTCGGAATTGGCTCCGACGATGGGCACGAGCCGGCGGAAGAACTTTCCGTTGACCCACCGCACCTCCATCCCCTTGAGGGGCGCCCCGAAGAGGCCAAGCCCCTCGGCCAATCCCGACTCGATAGTCGACGCCAACAGGTGGCGGGTGATCGGCCCTGGCGCCGGCCCGCAATGGGAGGCATCGAGCAACCACGTTCCCGGACCTGGACGTTCCCAACTCACTTCATCTACCCGCATAGGCAGGACCGTCGCACTCAGGGGTGATCGGTGTCAAGAAGCCCGGGCACTCCAGGCTTAGGCTTCGGGGTCATGACGCGGCGATGCGACGTGCTCGTCGTCGGCGGGGGAGCCATCGGTTCGGCGGCGGCGTGGCATCTGGCTCGGCGCGGGGTCGACGTCGTGCTCCTCGAGCGGTTCGGCCCGGGTCACCACAACGGCAGCTCCCACGGCGCCACCCGTATCTTCCGGTTCGCCTACGCCGATCCTGCCTACGTGGCCATGGCGCAGGCCGCGCTGCCTCTCTGGCGCGACCTCGAACACGACAGCGGGGAGGTGCTCCTGGAGACGACCGGCGGCCTCGACATCGGCTCGCTCGAGACGATCGGTGCCATCGAAGGGGCGTTGCGAAACGCCGGTGTCGTATCCGAGCGGGTCGCAGCCACCGACGTCGCCGACCGTTGGCCGGGCATCGCCGTCGACGTTGGTGGAGAGCACGTGTTGCATTGCCCCGACGCCGGACGGATCTGGTCGGAACGAACCGTGCGGGTGTTGCAGAGCCGAGCGGCGCACCACGGAGCCGAGGTCAGGTGCGACGAACCCGTGCTGTCGCTTTCCCCCGCCACCGGACACGCGGTGACGGACACCGACGAATACCTGGCCGAGACCATCGTCATCACCGCTGGTGCGTGGACGTCGTCGCTGCTCGACGGCACACCGGAGGCCGAGGGACTCCCCGACCTCGAGGTCACACGCGAGCAGACGTTTCACTTCCGCCCGCGCGATGGTGGCCTGGAATGGCCCGCCTTCATCCACCATCGCCCCGCCGGGCCACTCATCTACGGACTCGAGTCCCCGGGTGAAGGGATCAAGGTGGCGGAAGACCACGCCGGTGCGATCACCGATCCGGACGACCGCAGCTTCGAGATCGACGAGATCGGTCGCCAGCGCCTCATCCGCTATGTGTCCGAGCGACTCCCGGGTCTCGACCCCAAGCCGGTCACCGAGTTGACGTGTCTCTACACGTCGACACCCGACTCCCATTTCATTGTCGAACGCCGCAACCGCCTGGTGATCGGATCAGCGTGCAGCGGACACGGATTCAAGTTCACTCCGCAGACCGGCCTCCGCTTGGCCGATCTGGCGACTACGAAGCGGTAGCCCGCTCGAACAGACGGCGGGCGATCACCTTGAGGGCCAGCGTCTCGTCAGCACCCTCGAAGATCGACAACACCCGGGCATCGACGAAGTACCTCGACACGGGGAACTCCTCGGCGTAGCCCATGCCGCCATGGATCTGCAGCGCCTCGCGGGTCACCCACTCGGCCGCCCGGCAGACGTAGGCCTTGACCATCGACGCCTCCATGGCACCCTCGCCTTTGGCCATCATGCGCCCGACCTCATACATGAACTGGCGAGCCGACTGGATGATGACCGCCATGCGGGCCAACTTCACCCGGGTGAGTTGGTAGTCGACGATGGCCGAGCCGAACACGACGCGATTGGCGGCGTAGTCGTAGGCCGCCTCGTAGGCCGCCTGCATGAGACCGACGGCGCGAGCGGCGGTCTGGAGGCGCCCGTTCTCGAAGCCCTCCATCTGCAGGTAGAAGCCGCGCCCGAGGCCTTCGTCGCCGCCGATCTGGTTGGCCCCAGGAACGATCCAGTTGTCGAAGGCGACCTCGTAGGAATGCATGCCGCGGTAGCCGATGGTGTCGATGGCCCGGCCTTCCATCTTTCCGCCCGTCTCCTGGGAGAACTCGAAGCCGTGACCGTCGCCCCGGGGCTTCGGGACGATGAAGAGCGAGAGGCCACGATGGGCCTTCGTCTTGTCGGTGTCCGTACGGGCCAGCAGCATGAGCACGTCGGCGCGCGCCGCGAATGTGCACCAGGTCTTCACGCCGTTGATCGCCCATCCGGTTCCGTCGGCCGTCCTCGTTGCGGTGACCTTGAGGCCGGCGACGTCCGATCCGTAGTCTGGCTCGGTGACGGCGACGGCGGCCATGATCTCGCCCGACGCCAACTTGGGCAGCCACTCCTGCTTCTGCTCCTCGGTGCCACCCTTTACCAGCGCGCGGGTGAGAATCTCGGGCCGGGTGATGAGCGAGCCGCCGGCACCGAGCGAACCGCGGGAGAGCTCCTCGGTGGCGATGACCATGGCCAGGTACTCGCCCTCGCCACCGGTGGCGAAGCCGCCATACTCCTCGGGCACGGAGAGACCGAACGTGCCGAGTTCGGCCAGTCCGTCGATGAGATCGTCGGGGATGTCGCTGTTGGTGCGGTGGATGTGTTCGGCCACCGGCTTGATCTTCTCGTCGGCGAATCGTCGGAACGTGTCCTGCACCATTTCGAAATCGCTGTCGAGGTGACGCGGTCCCTGCTGGTCGGCCAGTGCGGACAGGAACTCGGGGGAGCGGTAGTCGGACACGACCTGGGAGGCTCCGGCCAGCTCCTGGGGGTCGATGCCCCACTCGCGGTCGCGACCGATGAGGCGGGTCATGAGGTCGTGGATAGCGTCAGCCACGAAGGCGCAGGCGATGCGCGACTCGACGTCGCCCTTGGCGCCGTAATCGAGCACCGCTCTGGCGTTCTCGATGGCCGATGCCGCATGGGCGATGTCGTAGGCCACGACCTGGTTGGCGTCGATCCCACCATTGGCTGCGACGTGTGCGGTCGCCTTCTCGATGGCCGCTTTGGCCAGGGCGACGGCGGAGGCGGCAGCGGTGAGGTCCGGGGCGGCGGCAGGCATGGCGTGAGGTTACCGAGGCCCCCGCGCAATGGTCATTTCCGTCGGGCGACCACCGTGACCAGCGGCGGGAGGACCACCGGGTCGTCACCGGGATCGACCTCAGTGAGGACCTCGAGGTAGTCGGCCACGGGTCCAGGACCTGCGCCCGCCGGCGCTTCGGCCCATGCATCGACGATCTCGAGACCGGCATCGCGGACGAGCGCCGGCAGCAGCGCGCCGATGTCGGGATGGCGGGCGTCGGGCATCGAGAAGGGCTCGCCGGCGATGCGTCCCGCCGAGGTGATCGGCTCTTGGGCGACGACCCATCCGCCCTCGCGTACGGCGGCGGCCATCCGTCGCAGCACCAGTACCGGATCGACGACGTGGAGCAGGAGAAATCGGCAGAAGGCGAGGTCGACCGGTTCGGGAAGGGTCAGGTCTTCGCCGGCCTGGGTGATGGCGATGACCTGCGCGTGCTCGGCCGCTGCCTTCGCCGCGTGATCGCGTGCCCTGGGGTCGCTGTCGACGGCATAAATCCGACCGTCGCGTCCGACGACTTCGGCCAACGCCACGCTCACGTCGCCACCTCCGGCGCCGACATCCACGCACCGCCATCCCTCGCCGAGGCCGAGCCGGTCGAGCGCCGTCGCCAGCGGCCGGCGGTAGACGTCGTTGCGGAGGCCGAGCTCGATCATCGCAGCGAAGCTACCGGGGATCGCCGGCGGTCGACCGCGGCTTTCGAACAGTGCCGGCCCGCCCCGGCCGGCGCAACTGTTCGAAAGGATCGCCCGGTGGCAGGCTCTCGGTGATGACCGCACGAGCGCCTTCCGCCGCCAACCGCACCGATCCCGAACTCGCCGACGAACTGGTGGCGACGGTCCGCCGGTTCGTCGAGCGCGAGGTGATGCCCGTGGCGTCGCAGCTCGAACACGACGACACCTATCCGGAGGAGCTCGTGGCCGGTCTGCGCGATCTCGGACTGTTCGGGGCCACCATCCCGGAGGAGTATGGCGGCCTCGGCCTCGACACGGTCACCTACGCCCGCATCGTCGAGGAACTCGCCGCCGGATGGATGTCGTTGACCGGCGTCGTCAACACCCACCTCATCTGCGCCACTCTCCTCAAGTTGCACGGCACCGACGAGCAGAAGCGACAGTGGCTGCCGCAGATGGCCGCCGGCGACCGTCGCGGCGCCCTTTCCCTCAGCGAACCCGACGCCGGCAGCGACACGCGTGCCCTGCGGTGCAAGGCGACGCCGGACGGCGACGAGTACGTGATCGAGGGGACGAAGACGTGGGTGACCAACGGCGAACGCTGCGGCATCCTCGCCCTCGCCGCCCGCACCCCGGAGGGCATCACCTGCTTCATCGTCGAGAAGGAACCGGGGCCGACATCCGGTGGCATCACGGTGAGCAAGAAGATCGAGAAGCTCGGCTACAAGGGCATCGAGACCGTCGAGATGACGTACGACGCCCACCGCGTGCCGTCGTCGTGGGTGCTCGGTGGACCCGCCGCCGGATTGGGTCGGGGGCTCCACCAGATCCTCGCCGCCCTCGAACTCGGACGGGTGAACATCGCCGCGCGCGCCTGCGGTGTCGGGCGTGCCGCCTTCGAGGCTTCGATGCGGTACGCCCAACAACGCCACACGATGGGGGTTCCCATCGCCAAACATCAGGCCATCCAGTTCAAGCTGGCCGACATGGCCACGAAACTCGAGGCGTCGCGGTTGCTTACCCGCTCGGCCGCCGAGAAGTTCGACACCGGCCAGCGGGCCGACGTCGAAGCGGGGATGGCAAAGCTGTTCGCATCGGAGACGGCCCTCGAGGTGGCGACCGAAACCATGCGCATCCACGGCGGTTACGGCTACACCACCGAGTTCCCGATCGAGCGCTACTACCGCGATGCCCCGCTGATGATCATCGGCGAGGGGACCAACGAGATCCAGCGTCTCGTCATCGCTCGCGGCCTGCTCGAGCGACATCCGCTCACGTAGGGGGGGACGCTCGTGGAACGTCGGCCGAATGTGGTGCTCATCAATTGCGATGACCTGGGGTACGGCGATCTCGGCTGTTACGGGTCGCCGCTGAACGCAACGCCTTCGATCGACCGGATGGCCGACGAGGGCGCGCGGTTCACGGATTTCCTGATGGCCTCGCCGGTGTGCTCGCCGTCGCGCGCGGCGTTGCTCACGGGGTCCTATCCGCTGCGCATCGGTTTCGGCGGCAAGCAGGGAGGCGGACTCGGTGGGGTGCTGTTCCCCGGATGGCCCATCGGTCTCCACCCGGACGAGGTCACGGTGGCCAAGCTCCTCCAGCGCGCTGGCTACGCCACCCTTGCCGTCGGGAAGTGGCATTGCGGCGACCAGCCCGACTTCCTCCCGACGAACCACGGTTTCGACGACTGGTTCGGCCTGCCCTACAGCAACGACATGGGACGCCAGGTCCCGGCGCCGGGCGAGCTCTCCGATGCGGACATGCGGGCGGCGCTCGAGAGCATGGGCATCACGCTTCCGTGGCTGCGACCTCCGCTGCCGCTCATGGAAGGAACCGAGGTGGTCGAGCAGCAGCCCGACCAGTCATCGTTGACGGGGCGCTACGTGGACCGGGCGGTGCGATTCCTGCGAGACGCCGGGGACCGACCGTTCTTCTTGTACCTCGCCCATCTGTACGTGCACCTCCCGATCTACGCCGAGGAGCGGTTCCACGTCGAGTCCAGGAATGGGCCCTACGGAGCCGCGGTCGCGTCGATCGACTGGGCCACCGGCGCGATCCTCGACGAACTGCAGCGTCTGGGGCTGGACGACCAGACCCTCGTCATCTTCACCAGCGACAACGGCGCGCTCGATCCCGCCCGCGGCGGCTCGGGCAGCAATGCCCCTTTGCGGGGTGCCAAAGGCACGACGTGGGAGGGCGGCCAAAGGGTTCCGTGCATCATGCGATGGCCTGGCCGGATTCCTGCCGGGACGGTGGTGACCGCAATGGCGTCGTCGCTCGACCTCTATCCGACGATCGCCGCGCTCGGTGGCGCGGCGTTGCCGGAAGGGCTCACGATCGACGGTCATCGCATCGGCGGTCTCGTGGACATCGACGACGAGGTGCCGGACGCGGATCGGCCGTTCGTCTACATCCTCGACGGCAACATCGAGGCCGTGCGTTCGGGACGTTGGAAGCTGCACCTGCGCAAGCGGAACCGTGAGGTGCGCGAGCTCTACGACCTCATCGCCGACATCGGGGAGACGACCGACGTCAGCGATGCACACCCCGAAGTCGTCCGGCGCCTTGGGGCACTCATCGAAGCGTGGCGTCTCGAGCTCGGCGATGAAGCGAGTGGGATCGTCGGTCGCAACGTGCGTCCGATCGGGTCAGTCGAGGACGCGCGCCCGCTGACCGAGTTCGATGCCGACCATCCCTACTTCATGGCCGAGTACGACCTGCCGCATCGGGGCTAGCCAGCGGGAACGGGTGCATCGATGAGTTCGGCGAGACGGAGATGATCGACGTCGTCCATCTCGAGGAACACGAGGCGGTATTCGTAGCTGCCCTGGCTGGTGACCGCCGCCTGCAATACCGCGGCCAGTGCCACGATGGCCTCACCGTTGGGCACCTCGAGGGTGACGGTCGGGTCGCATCCGTGGGGGAAGGGCTGAGCCAGC
>JBKJLU010000436.1:0-11137 GCA_046596815.1 Acidimicrobiales bacterium
CCGAGGACGGCCTCGGCATCGGCCACGAACTGATGCACGAGCTCGGCCCCCGGGATGAGCGACTGGATGGCGCCGGCGCCCTGTCCGGCAGGCATGAACTCTCTGGTCGTGTCGACCTCGGCCGTCTCGTCGGCCCCGAGATGGAAGACGCCGTCCTTCATGGCCCTTCCGGCCTGCGCCGGGAACGGCTGCAGCTCGTCGGGGTGCTCCTCGAAGTACTGCGTGTACGGGGTGCGGACGACGCGGCAGGTCTTGCCGGTGTACGCCCGGGAGACGACCGTCTCGTCCTCGTGGAGGGCGACGAGGGTGTCCTTGTAGCCGACGACGGCCCGGGCTTCGGGCGTGGCGATGAAGCGGGTACCGACCCAGACGCCGTCGGCGCCGAGGGACAGGGCCGCGGCGAGACCTCGTCCGTCGAAGATGCCACCTGCGGCGACGACGGGCACCCGGTCGCCGACGGCATCGACGATCTGGGGGACGAGGGGCATGGTGGCGATCTGGCCGGTGTGGCCGCCGGCCTCGGTGCCCTGGGCCACGACGATGTCGCATCCGGCTTCCACGGCGTTGATGGCGTGGCGGACCTTGCCGCACATGTTGACCACGAGCACGTTGTTGGCGTGGCACAGCTCGATCACGTCACGGGGGACGCCGAGGCCGGCGACGAAGACCCGACCACCGTGGTCGATGATCTGCTGCACCTGGGCGCCCATGTCGCGAGAGGCCGCCGTGAGCAGGTCGACCCCGAACGGCTTGTCGGTGAGCGCCTTGACCGCTTCCATCTCCCGCACCATCTCGTCGGACTGCATGGTCGAGGCGCCGAGGCATCCGAACCCGCCGGCCTCGGAGACGGCGGCGACGAGCTTGGAGTACGAGACGCCCCCCATGCCGGCGAGCATCACCGGGTGCTCGACTTCGAGGATTTCGGTCAGGCGGGTCTTCATGAAAGGGATCCTACGGACCACGTGAACGCCGGGTGGCACCGTGGTCGCTCCTGGCTGTGCCATCGTCGGTCGCGTGCCCCGCGCGCTTCGTCGCTGCCTCTACGCGCTCGCTGCGCTCCTCACGCTGGTTCTCGTCGTGTTCGGGGCCTGGGTGTTCGATTCGCGCTCGTACGACGGGCGGGTCTTGCGGCGGGTGACGCTGGCGGGGCGACCGATCGGCGGTCTCGGCGAGGCCGAGCTCCGGGCGGTTGTGACGGCCATCGCCGCCGACGTGCCGGGGCGAGCCGTCAAGGTCGAGGCGCCGGGCGGAGGATTCCGCACGGATGCCAAGGCACTCGGGGTCCAGGTGTCCGAGGCGGCCACCATCCGTTCGGCGCTCTCCGTCGGGCGTCGCGGGACGGCGCCGGAGCGCATCGTCGAGTGGGCGCAGTCGTTCCGGGCGGATCGGAGGGCGCTGGTAAGGGTCTCGGTCAACAGCAGCGACGTCTACGCCACCGTGTCGGCCAAAGATCCCGGGCCGCGGACTCCCCCAACAGAACCATCGGTCGCGTTCATCAAGGGTGAGCTCACCGCCGTCGAAGGCAAGCCGGGGCAGGGCATCGACGCCAAGGACGTCATCGCCAACCTTCCGAAGGCGGCGACCGACGGGCAGACGTTCGTGGTCGAGGTCGATCGGGGCGATGTGACGCCGAGGTTCTCGATCGAAGTGGCCGAACGCCTGGCTGCGGAGCTGCAGGCCAAGGTGTCGTCGCCTCTTCCCGTCGCCGCCGGCGAGGTCAAGGCGATGGTGCCGGTGGCCACCCAGCGATCGTGGATCACCAGCCGAGCCGAGAACCGAGGGCTCGTCCCCATGGTCGACAGCAAGCTGGTCCTGGCCGACCTGGCCAAGCTGCTGACCAAGGCCGGCGAGGTCGCCATCGAGACCACGTTCACGGTCGAGGGTGATGCGGTCCGCATCATCGAAGGCAAGAGCGGCACCACGTGCTGCAGCGAGGCCGCCGTCCAGATCGTCGAGGGCGCGATCCTCGACGACGCCACCACTGCGCCGGCCCCGTTGCCGTTGACCGAGCGTCCTCCCGACCTGACTGTCGAAGAAGCGCAAGCCCTCGGGATCAACCAACCCATCGCATCGTTCACCACCAAACATCCGGGCCGCCAGCCTCGCGTCGCCAACATCCATCGCATCAGCGATCTGGTGCGGGGCACGGTCATCCAACCGGGCAAGAAGTTCTCGGTCAACGATGCCGTCGGCAAACGAACACCAGAGAAGGGGTTCGTCGCCGCCCCCGTGATCGAGGACGGCAAGTTCTCCGAGTCGATCGGCGGGGGGATCTCTCAGTTCGCCACGACCCTCTTCAACGCCGCCTTCGAGGCCGGCCTCGACTTCGGCGAGTACCAGAGCCACAGCATCTACATCACCCGGTACCCCTACGGGAGGGAGGCCACGCTCAGCTTTCCCGCACCCGACCTGGAACTGAAGAACACGTCGCCCCACGGCGTGCTCATCTGGCCGACCTACACCGACACGACCATCACCCTCACGCTCTACTCGACGAAGTTCGCCGACGTCCGCCAGACGGGCCAATCAGAGGCGCCCCGAGGAGCATGCAAACGGGTGACGACCGAACGGACGAGGACATATCTCGCCGACGGACGGGTCGAGGTCGACAAGGTCTTCGCCACCTACCGACCGGCTGAGGGCGTGAATTGTTGACGGTGATCGTTCCGGCCCCACACAATGAGGGAATTGTCCGACTCCACGGACAGCCTGGGGAAGGAACCACATGGCGCGGCGCGAAGACGTACTGGCCTATCTGACGAAGGTGCCGCTGTTCAGCGCGTGCTCCAAGAAGGATCTGGCACTCGTGTCGAAGCACTCCGAACACCTCAAGATTCCGGCGGGCACGGAGATGACGACCGAGGGCCGCGTCGGGTACGAGTTCTACGTCATCATCGACGGCACTGCGACCGTCCATCGCAACGGACGCAAGGTCAACACCATCGGCGCCGGTGCATCGTTCGGCGAACTGTCGCTGCTCGACCGGGCGCCCCGGAACGCGACGATCAAGGCCGAGACCGACATCGATGCGCTCATCCTCGGCCAGCGCGAGTTCAGCGCGCTGCTCGACCTCGTGCCGACGCTGGCCCACAAATTGCTCGTCGGCCTCGCCCGCCGCACCCACGAGATGGACGCCAAACAGGTCAACTGACCGTGGCGTCGCGTTCTGCGGGTGACGAACTGTGGGCGCGGGTCTACCGCTGGCGCATCGCAGGCACGATCCACACGGGCATCACACGCGTGGGCTACTTCCTGCTGCTCGTGGTGCCCAGCCGGTCGTTCGACTTTCAGATCGGCCCGGACGACCGGCCCCGCATCCTCGTCACCACGTTCGTGTACTCCGCCCTCGGGGGCATCGTCGGACGGCGCCACGGGCGTCGGGTCTTCGCTCCGGTGGCGAGATGGCTGGACGGAGGAAGGGAAGCAACGGTCGAGGAACAGGAATGCCTGCTCGCCCAACCGCAACGCCAAGCGGCCGCGACCCTCGTCTACTGGGTGGTCGGTGGTCTGGTCGGGGCCGTCACCTATTACGTCTGGTTCGAGCCGAACATCGTCGCTGCGGGCACGGTGTTGCTCGGGCTGAGCTTCCTCGGCGGCCACGCCGCCGCCTTCGTGTACCTCCTCGTCGAGCGAGTGCTGCGCACGACAGCGGCCGAGTCGATGCTCAGCTCCCAACCGGTGCGCCTCACCATCCTCTCGGTGAAGAACCGCTTCTTGCTGGCCTTCGTCTTCGGCCCTGGCATCACCACGGTCGGCATCGTCATCTTCTTGTCGGCCCGCGCCTCCAGCGCCAACGACGTGGCGCCTGCGCTGTGGCCGGTCGTGGTGCTCGGCCTGGTCGACGGCTACGTCCTCGTCGCCTTGGCCGCGGCGTCGGTCACCCGACCGATGGGAGAGATTCGCATTGCCATGAAGCGGGTGCTCGAGGGCGACCTCCACGCGGACGTCGCCGTCGACTCGGGCAACGAGGTGGGACTGCTGCAGACCGGGTTCAACTCCATGCTCGTCGGGCTGCGGGAACGGGAGCTGTTACGCCAGTTGTTGGGGCAGTCGGCCGGCACCGAGGTGGCCGATCGGCTCGTCGCGCTCGGCACCGATTTCGAGGGCGTGGAGGTCGAGGCGTCAGTCTTGATGATCGACCTCATCGGTTCCACCCCGCTGGCCGAGGCGACGTCAGGCCGGGAGGTGCTGCTCACCCTCAATTGCCTGTTCGATGCGGTGATCCGCACGACGACCGACCATGGCGGCTGGGTCAACCGGTTCGTCGGCGATGCCGCCGTGTGTGTCTTCGGGGCGCCCATCGAGCACCACGATCATGCGACCCGGGCGTTGGCGGCGGCCCGGGCGCTCCAGAAAGAAGTGACGGCCCTGCGGAGCGATCGGCCTTGGCTCGACGCGGCCATCGGCGTTTCTTCCGGCCGGCTGATGGCGGCCAACGTCGGTTCGGCCACGCGGTTCGAGTTCACCGTCGTCGGCGATGCGGCCAACGAGGCGGCGCGCCTCACCGAACTGGCCAAGCAGCGACCGGGTCGTGTTCTCGCCTCGGGCGCTTCGGTCGACGCCGCCGATACCGAGGAACGGTCGTGGTGGGCAGGCGCCGGCGACGTCCGATTGCGGGGAAAATCCATCTCGACCGCCATCCACGAGCCCCTCGGCTCGCTCACGGTCGAGGTCGAAGAACTGCTCCGCGACGGACGCCTCAGCTCCCCATAGACCCGAGCGAGTGCGTAGGTTCGAGGCATGATGCGCATCGCCGTCACTGGTAGCACCGGCCTCATCGGTTCGGCCCTCGTCGCTCGTCTGAAGGCGGATGGACATGACGTCGTCCGACTCGTGCGATCCACGCCCAAAGGTTCGGACGAGGTGCAATGGGATCCTGCCGCCGGCTCCATTGACGCCGCCGGTCTGGCCGGCATCGACGGCGCCGTCCATCTCGCGGGGGAGGGCATCGGCACGAAGCGGTGGTCGAGCGAGCAGAAGGCCAAGATCCTCGACAGTCGGGTGAAGGGCACGATCCTGTTGGCGACCACGATGGCGGCGCTCACGCCCCGACCCTCGGTGCTCGTCAGCGGTTCCGGCATCGGCTTCTACGGCTTGCGAGGGAACGAGGTGCTCACCGAAGCGAGTTCGGCGGGCACCGGCTTCCTGGCCGACGTGTGTCAGCAGTGGGAGGCGGCGACCGCGTCGGCCGAGCAGGCGGGCATCCGGGTCGCCCACATCCGCACTGGCATCGTGCTGTCGGCGAAGGGTGGCGCCTTCGGCAAGATCCTTCCGCTGTTCAAGCTCGGCCTCGGCGGCAAGCTCGGGCGGGGCGACCAGTGGTGGAGTTGGATCAGTCTCGAAGACGAGGTCCGCCTCATCTCCCACCTGTTGACGACCGACGTGTCCGGGCCGGTCAACGGCACGGCGCCGCAGCCGGCGACGAACGTCGACCTGACCAAGGCCACGGGCAAGGCGCTCGGGCGACCGACGATCCTCGGGGTGCCGAAGTTCGCTCTCGGCATCGTGATGGGCGGCGAACTCACCGAAGAGGTGATCCTGGCCGGCCAGCGGGCCTTGCCGGCGGTGGCCGAGAAGAGCGGCTTCACGTTCAGCCATCCCGACCTCGAATCGGCACTGCGCTCGATCGTTCAGAAGTGACGGCCCCCGATGCGCCGTTGCGCCACGTGCCGGCGAGCGGTCTCCAGCCAGGGCCGGAGACTCCCGGCATGAGACGAGCGGTGGCGGTCGACACCGACGGCATGTGGAGCGGCACCGTTCGCACCGAGCCAGGGGCATCATCGGGCTGGCATCACCACGGCAGCTACGAGACCACGATCTACGTCGTTTCCGGCGTGCTGCGTATGGAGTTCGGCGGGGGCGGCGCTGATGCCTTCGAAGCCGGGCCCGGCGAGTTCGTGTACGTGCCCGCCGGCGCCATCCATCGTGAGGCCAACCCGACCGACGAGATCTCGACCGCCGTGGTCGTCCGGGCCGGCACCGGCGGCGAAGCCGTGATCAACGTCGACGGCCCCGCCCCCGCCTGAGGTCCGTGCTGATCCGCCTAGCCTCCCTCGGCCGTGCTCACCGCTGACGTCGCCGTGGTCGGTGGTGGACCGTCGGGGGTCGCCGCCGCCATCACCCTGGCCCGCGCCGGGCGCGACGTGGTGCTTCTCGACAAGGCATCGTTCCCTCGCGACAAGTGCTGTGGCGACGGACTGACCACGGGCGCCCTCCGGCGCTACGAGGCCCTCGGACTGCGACCGAGTGACGTGGCCAGTTGGCAGCCGGTCGACGATGTGCACGTGCGGTCTCCGTCAGGTCGCGAGGTGCGGTTCCCGCTGCCCCGCGACGCAGGGTCGTACGCCGCTGTGGCCCGGCGCATCGATCTCGATGCTGCCTTCCTCGAGGTCGCCCGGCGCGCCGGCGTCGACGTGCACGAGGGCTGTGTCGTCAGGGGCACCGAAGCCACCACCGGCGACGACCGCGTCGTGCTCGACGTCGAGGGTGACGACGTCCGATCGGTGGAGGCTCGCTACGTCGTGGCCGGCGACGGGATGTGGTCGACCGTCCGCAAACTCGTTCTCGGATCGAGCGGCGCGTCCACCGACGGCCCCGGCTACCTCGGCGAGTGGCATGCCTTCCGCCAGTACTTCCACTCCGTCGGGCCGGCGGCGGCGTCCGAGCTCTGGGTGTGGTTCGAGCCCGATCTCCTGCCCGGCTACGCGTGGTCGTTCCCCCTGCCCGGCGGGCGAGCCAACGTGGGCTACGGCATCCAGCGGGTACCGGGAGCGCCGACCAAATCGATGAAGGCCCAGTGGCCCGAGATCCTGGCTCGTCCCCACATCGCCGCCGTTCTCGGACCCGACGCCCAGCCGGAGTCGCCGCACAAGGCATGGCCGATCCCGGCCCGGGTCGACACCACGACGCTGACGGCGGGCGGCGGTCGCGTGCTGTTCGTCGGCGACGCCGCGCGCGCCACCGATCCCATGACCGGGGAGGGCATCGGCCAGGCGCTGGAGACCGGCGTGCTGGCGGCCGAGGCCATCATCACCGCCGGGTCCCACGACCCGCTCCGGGCCGCCGCGACCTACGAGCGGGCCGTACATTCGACCCTTGCCGTCGACCACCAGCTGGCGGCGTTGCTGTCGAGAGCGCTCCGCCATCGCAACGGTGCCCGATTCGCCGTGCGGGTCGCCGGCTCCTCCGACTGGAGCCGCCGCAACTTCGGCCGGTGGCTCTTCGAGGACTATCCCCGAGCCATCCTGGCCACCCCGGCCCGCTGGCATCCGGGCATGCTCACCGGCCCCGGCGCCTACCGCACCTAGTTGATCTGCCGCTCGCGGCCGGCCCAGTAGGGCTCGCGCAGCTCGCGCTTGAGGATCTTTCCCGAGGGGTTGCGGGGAAGGGCCTCGACGAAGGAGATCGACTTGGGGCACTTGAAGCCGGCGAGGTGCTCGCGGGCGAAGGCGATGAGCGACTCCGGTGTCGGGTCAGTGCCCTCGGCCTTGACCACCACGGCGTGGACGGCCTCGCCCCAGCGCTCGTCGGGGATGCCGACCACGCCGACGTCGGCGACCTCAGGGTGGCCCATCAGCGCGTTCTCGACCTCGGCCGGATAGACGTTCTCGCCACCGCTGACGATCATGTCCTTCACCCGGTCGTGGAGATAGAGGTAGCCGTCCTTCACGTAGCCGGCATCCCCAGTCTTGAACCAACCGTCGTCGGTGAGCGCTGCGGCCGTCTCCTCTGGCTTGTTCCAGTAGCCCTTCATCACCTGCTTCGACTTGATCCAGAGCTCGCCGACCTCGTTGGCCGAGAGGTCCTTCCCCTCTTCATCGACGACCCGCACCTGCACCCACGGATAGGGCTTTCCGCACGAGCGGAGAAGCTCGGGGCGCTTGTCAGGATCGTGGTCCTCGGCGTCGAGCTGGACGATGGCGCCGGTCGTCTCGGTGAGCCCGTAGACCTGCACGAACTTGCAGCCGAAGGCCTCCATCGATCCCCGCAGCACCTTCTCGGTGATCGGCGAGGCGCCGTAGGCGATGAGCTCCATGGTCGACAGATCGGTCGTCGGCAGGGTCGGCATCATCAGGAGGAACTGCAGCACCGCGGGCACGAAGATGGCGTGGGTGACCTTCTCGTCCTCGATCTTCTTGAGGATCAGGGTCGGGTCGACCTCACGCAGCAGCACGCACTTTGCGGCCATGACCATGCTGGCGATCGACCAGCCGCTGCCGGCGATGTGGAACAGCGGCATGACGACGATCGACACCGAGTCGCCGGTGAAGCCCCACGACGGCGCAACCTCGTTGACGAACCCGAAGAGGTTGTCATGGGTGAGCATCACGCCCTTGGGAAGACCGGTCGTGCCCGAGGTGTAGAGCTGCAGGGCGACGTCACTTCCCTCGGCGACGACGCCCGGATCGGCGGCGCCGACGTTCGACCCGAGCCACGCCTCGTACGAGTCATGTGAGGCCGACTCGCCGAGCACCACGATCTTGGTGACCGTCGTCAGCTCGGGCTCGATCTTGTCGAGCACGGGAATGAAGTCAGGGCCGACGAACAGCACCTTGGCTTGGGAATCGTTGACGATCTGCACCATCTCCGGCGGGGCCAGCCGGTAGTTCACATCGACGGTGACGGCATTGACCTTCGCCGACCCGAAGAGCATCTCGAAGTAGGACGGATCGTTCTTGTCGATGCGGGCGATGCGGTCCTGGGCGCCGACGCCAGCTGCGGTGAGGCCCGCGGCCACGGCGTTCGAGCGCTGGTCGAGCTCGAGCCATGTGATCGTCCGCTCCTCGTAGACGATGGCCGTCCGATCGGGGCGCTCGGCTCCGTGGGTGCGGACAATGGCGGCGACGTTGGTGATGCTCAAGAACTTCGGACCCCCTACGCGCGGACCCCCTTGGCTCGCGCTTCGGCCCAAGTCTGCCCGGCGTCGACGTCGATGTCATGGGGGAGGCCGAGCACCCGCTCGCCGATGATGTTCCGCTGCACCTCGGACGTGCCGCCGCCGACGGTCAGGGCGGGAGCGAAAAGGAACCCGTAGTGCCACATGGTGTCCTCCTCGAGCATGCCCGCCGTCCCGGCGAGATCCTTGGCCAGCCCCATGATGTGCTGGCCGTGCTCATCGGAAAGGGCTTTCCGTACGGAAGCCTCCGGACCCGGCGGCTTCCCCTTGATGGCGGCGCTGACCGTACGAAGGCGGATGAGTCGTAGCACCTCGGCCTCGGTGTACAGGGAAGCGAGGCGCTGGCGTAGCAGCGGGTCGGTGCAGCCTCCGCCGTCCTTGACCTTGGCGATCAGGTCGCCCGCCGTCGGGCCCCGTCCCCAGAGCGCGCCTTCTCCGGACAACGACACCCGCTCGTTGCCCAGCGTCACCTTGGCCAGACCCCATCCCTCGTGCTCCTGCCCGACGAGGTTCTCCGCCGGGATGTGCACGTCGTCGAAGAACACCTCGTTGAAGGTGTGGCCGCCGGTCATCTCGATGATCGGACGGATCTCGATGCCGGGCAGGTCCATCGGGCAGATGAAGTACGAGACGCCTTTGTGCTTCGGCGCGTCCGGGTTGGTGCGGGCGATGAGGATGCCGAACTGCGAGTTGTGGGCCAGCGACGTCCAGATCTTCTGCCCGTTGACGACGTAGGTGTCGCCGTCGCGTTCCGCTCGGGTACCGAGGCTGGCCAGGTCGGATCCGGCGCCGGGCTCGCTGAAGAGCTGGCACCAGATCTCCTCGGCCGCCAGCAGCGGCCACAGGTAGCGGTCCTTCTGCTCCTGGGTTCCGGCGTGCACGAGGGTCGGCCCCGCCCATCCGATGCCGATGGTGTTCGACGGGCGGGTCACCCGAGCGCGGCGCAGCTCCTCGTCGATGATGAGCTGGTGCACCGGGTCGGCATCCAGCCCCCACGGCGCCGGCCAGTGGGGCACGACGTAGCCGGCCTCGGCCAGTTGTCGACCGGACGGACGGGGGTTGGCGTCGAGCCACGACCGCACCTCGACGCGACGGGGATCGTCCTCACCGGGCAGCTCGAAATCCATTGCATGGAGCGTACGCTCGCTGCCTCATGACGAATGCACTCGAAGCGCTGCCCCGCACGACCAAAGCGATCACCGACGGGATCGGGTCGGGTCTCCACCTCGGTGCCCAGGTCTACGTGTCCCTCGACGGCAAGGTCATCGGCGAAGGGGCCCTCGGCGAGGCCCGCGCCGGCGTGCCGATGACACCCGACAACTTGGTGATCTGGTTCTCGATGACGAAGGCGACGGTGGCCGTCTCGGTGGCCAAACTGTGGGAGCGCGGTCTGATCGATCTCGACGCCAGAGTGGCCGACTACGTGCCCGAGTTCGGGGTGAACGGGAAGGAAGCCATCACCGTCCGCCATTGCCTCACCCACACCGGGGGGTTCCGGGGCGGCGACGCCGTCGTGAGTGAAGCCAAGGAGCCACTCGCCAATTGGGAAGAGGTCATCGCCGGCATCTGCAAGGTGTCGCTCGAGGATGGATGGGTTCCTGGCGAACAGGCCGGCTACCACCTCGGCTGTGGCATGACCATGCTGGGCGAGATCATCCGAATCGTCGACGGTCGCTTCTACTCCCAGTTCGTCCGGGAAGAAGTCTTCGAACCCTTGGGCATGACCGACTGTTGGGTGGGAATGCCGCTCGAGAAGGTGGAGGAGTACGGCGACCTCATCGGCACGATGCACCACACCGCGGGCGAGTCGCCCATCCCCCTCGACCGTCTCGACTCCAAGGGATCGCTCACCCGGTGCTCGCCCGGAGGCGGCGGGCGCGGACCCATGCGCCAGCTGGCCCGGATGTACGAGATGCTCGCCGGCGATGGCGAGCGCGAGGGCGTGCGCATCCTCAGCCCCCAGGCGGTCGCCGCCATCACCGCCCGACATCGCGTCGGCATCTTCGACAAGACCTTTGGCATGGTCCTCGACTGGGGACTCGGCTTCGGCATCGACTCGAGCTCCCACGGCCGCCACTCGTCGCGCCGGGTCTTCGGCCACGGCGGCGCCCAGTCGTCCATCGCCTACGCCGACCCCCAGCACGGGCTCGTCGTGGCCATGCAAACCAACGGCATGCCCGGCACGGACAAGCACTACGCCCGCCTCGCCGCCATCTCCGACGCCATCTACGAAGACGCCGG